>JALOAP010000426.1 GCA_023228745.1 Dehalococcoidia bacterium
TGCCATGCAGCCTGGGCGCCCGCGTAGCCTTCGGCGGCGGCGAGGAGCTCTGAGGCCCGCACGTGGCCGAGCGTTTCCACGATGTGGTCCTGGTTCGCGACGAGGTAGGCCTGGAGCTGGGGGATGTCGACTTCGTCGAACGAGGGGTATGGCCCGGAGCGAATCGAGCGGATAGCCACCCGAGGCGACATGAACGGTGTCACCAGGTTTGACTCGAGATCGATGATGCGGAAGGAGCCGTCCTCACGCTCGATGAGGTTGCCGAGGGACCGTGGGTTATAGGAAGCGACCTGCCACGCGGGAAGCCCCGCCTCCACGAACCTGCGAGTGAGCGTGGCGAGCAAGGCCTTCGCGCGCACGATATCGCGCGGACTGGTACCGCGAATGAGTCTCGTTACGAGGACCAGACGGCCATCGGTTTCCCTCCGCACGCTGAGCGCGGGAGCAACAATGTTTTCGCCGAGCCAATACTCAGTGAGGCGTCCGACGAGGTTGCGCCGTTCGGCGGCAGCTTGAAGCGCTGCGATGTTCGACCCGTAGGGGAAGGGCGCCTGGAACGAGAGCCGGTAGAGGGCGCGCACAAAGGGGGTTGGTTGGTAGGACTTTTCAGCCGTACCGGCGTCGTAATCGAGGCGCACATGGCTGGAAATGGAGCCGGTGAGCACCACACCATGCGTGGGGACGTTGGCGACGCTCGCCTGTTCGGCAGGTGTATCGTGCGAAAGGCGCCGCCAGGCGAGGGTGGCGACAAGGTCGACCGAGGCGACGACGACCCAGGCGCGCAGCCAGAGTGGAACAGCGTCGTTGGCGAGGACGAGACCGGCAGCGATCGCCACCACGATGGCCAGCGTGGCAGCGGCCCGATGCGGATCAAGAATGAGCGCATGTAGGCGTGCACGGCGCGTCACGCGGGCTGGCATCACCCCTTGACGCGGGAGATCGGCGCAATCGAGCTGGTTTGTTCCCTCGGTCCAGACGTTCATGGCACTCCCTCTGCCCGGTTATGTCGCGGTAGACGCCAAGGCGTTTCATGCGACGGGGCCATGAGAGCACTCGTTTGCCGCCGTGGCTGTGGAGTAGATCGCGTAACGGGCGGGGTTCCGACCTATGACGGAGGCCCGATGCAACATAGTTCACAGCGAGCTCGCGACCTCGCGCGCAGCCGCCCCCAGCGTGAGATCCACCTTTCCCGCGGACCGCTCGGGCGCGTAACGGCGAGGGGCCTGAAGCGACAGTTCAGCGTGAGCCAACCCAGGCGCCGGGCCCAAATTGCGGACAGCCGAGGGAGGGACATCGTGCTTGTCCTGCCTCACAGACGGGCGTGCGCGGCAGGGCGGAGGATCGGGCAGTCCGCCAGGCGGACGGGAGGCGAGCCATGACAGTCCTGCATTACACCCGGCCGATGACGGCAGCGCCGGGGAACGGTGTCCGCCAGCTCTCGAGCTTCGTGCAGACATTGGAGCGGGGGGTCACTGGCGAAGCGCTGCGCGGCAATATCGCAGTACGCCTCTGGGTGCTGGGCGGCGTCGTGGCAGCAGTGAGCGCGGGCATCGGCTACATCGTGTTCGGGCCGGGTGAGCAGCACCAGCTCTTTCGCGACCTGGGGCCGGTCTCGTTCTTCGTGGTGGCACAGACACTGCTCGTCGGACTGCTCGGGCTCCTCATCGCGGCGCACGAAGCACCGGCAAGCAAAGTAGGGCGGGCGACCAACTTCTGGTTCCTTGCCGGCGTGGGCTTTCTGCTCCTTTCCTTCGATGCGCCACTCGACCTGCACGGACGGCTTGGCGAAGTCATAGGAAACCAGACGACGATCGCGGAAGAGATCGGGTTCCACCGCACGAGCGATGCGATCCTTGCGGTCTATATGGTGGCTGGCCTGGCGGTCGCCACCGTGTACGCAGGGGAGCTCCTGCGCCACCGGCGGGCGCTCCTGTACTTCGCGGCGGGGGCGGCGTTTATCGGCGGGACGATTGTCGTGGACGGCTTCGCAGCGCAGGGTTCCTGGATGTGGGTGTTCGAAGAGACACTCGAGGTGTTCGCGGCGGCCTGTTTCGTGGGCGCCTTCGCGAGCCGGTTGCAGGAATCGATCGCGGCACAGGGGGAACCGGTGACGAGGTAGCGAAGCGTTGCGGTTGCGGGACGCGTGAGGGGCCGGACTTCGTCATAGGCGAACTTTTCACCTGCCGCTGTAGACTGTGGGCGAGATGAGCTGCGAAGAACAGGCGGCGGAAGCGCTGCGCCGCGCCGGGCACAAGGTCACACCGCAGCGCATGCTTATCCTCAGGGCGCTCCGACACGCGGATGGGCACATCACCGCATCTCAGATCACGGAGCAGGTGCGCGAGGCGTATCCCTTCGTAGATGTGAGCACGGTTTACCGGACGCTCGACGTGCTGAAGCGGATGAAGCTGGCCACGATGACCGACATGGGTGGCGGCGACGCGGTCTTCGAGTGGGCGCCGGAGGAGCCGCACCACCACCTGATCTGTTCGAGCTGCGGCGAAATCAGCCAGGTTGAGCACCACTACTTCGACTCGCTGGCGACGCAGATTACACGCGATTTCGGCTTCGCCCCGGACCTGCATCACTTCGCGATCTTCGGGTTATGCCGCGAATGCCAGCCAGGCCCCGGGAAATGATCACGCGGCGAGAGTTGGTCGATGGACTCGCGAAGATTTGCGGGCGCGACCATGTCGTCTGGCGGCCGGAGGACCTGATCGTCTACGAGTACGACGGGACGATCGACAAGCGGACACCCTATGCCGTTGTCTTTCCTGCGGACACGGAGGAGGTCGCACAGGTGGTGCGCCTTTGCAAGGAACTGGGGTTGGCGGTCACACCGCGAGGCGCAGGGACGGGACTGAGCGGCGGGGCGGTGCCCGCGCAGCGTGGCGTCGTCATCGCAACGGGGCGGCTCCGCCGGATTCTCGAAATTGACCCGGTGGACGGGGTTGCGGTCGTGCAGCCGGGCGTGCCGAACATCCAGATTTCGGAGGCGGCAGCGGAGTTCGGCCTATTTTTCGCGCCCGACCCGAGTTCGCAGAAGGCCTGCACGATTGGCGGGAACGTCGCGGAGAACGCCGGTGGGCCGCATTGCCTGGCACTTGGCGTGACAACCAACCATGTCCTTGGCATCGAGGTGGTAACGGCAGCAGGAGATGTCGTGCATCTCGGCGGGCGGGTGGCCGACAGCTTTGGTTACGACCTGCGGGGCGCCTTCGTCGGCTCGGAGGGCACGCTGGGGATCGCGACGGCGATCACGGTAAAGCTGCTGCCCGTACCCGCTTCGGTGGTCACGCTGCTGGCGATTTTCGACACGGTTGGCCAGGCAAGCGAGACGGTCTCCGCGATCATCTCAGCGGGAATGGTGCCGGCGGC
>JALOAP010000427.1 GCA_023228745.1 Dehalococcoidia bacterium
CGCATTTCCTTTCGTGGAGGCTGCGCGCCAATGCGAGGACATGCTGATCGAGTACCTGACGTCGGGTCCCAGGAGCGACGCTCCTGTCTCTGGCCGGGAGCCAAGCACCGCGAGTGCCTAGGGGCGCGGGCTTGCAGTGAGCTTGCCGAGCAGGATTTCCAGGGCGAGGTCTTCGTCGACCTCGCCGAGCTTGTGCGACCGGTCGCACTCGACGATGGCTTCGTAGGCGCGGCGAAGACCGTCCATACGCAGGCGGCGCGCGCGCCGGATGGCTTCCCGGCGGATCTTGGGGAACTGGCCGGAGCGGCCCGGCATCGCTTTCCCGATCTCGTCCTCGGTGGCGCCCTGTTCGACGAGTTCAACGATGGGGGCAATGCCGCGGAAGGCGACCATGAGCTGACTGAGCACCGCCGCCTCGGAGTATGACGACTCGATCCGGAGCAGCTCCAGCGTCTCCAGCGCATCCTTGAGCTTGCCGTCGAGGATGGCATCGCGCATTGCCCATTCGCCCGCCATGGTGTTGCCCGCGCACATCTCGTAAATGTCGTCGACATTCACTTCGCCGTTGCGGTCGCGCGTGTACAGCGCGAGCTTGTCGAGTTCGTTGGCGATGCTCATGGTGTCGCCGCGCGTGACGGCTGCGAGGAGGGCCGCGGGACTGCTGGTTTCGCCGCGGAGCCACTCGTCGCTGCCGGGGTGGGAGTTGCGAGGCGGCCCGTTACGAAGCTTCAGTCCACGAGCGGCGGCTTCCACCTCGATGTAGCGAGGGAGGTCGTTCGCGCTGATCTCGGGGCAGTGCTCATCGCGTACCCCATCGATCTTCTTGAGCTGATCGATGAGGGGATTTCGCTCGAGGCGGGCGGGCATAGTGAAGACCAGGATGGTGCTGTCCGGGAGACCCTCGCGCAGGGCGGCGAGCAGCGGCTCAAGGGGGCCGAGGCTCCGGGGCGGGCGGTTTTCTCCCCGCGGCTGCTGATAGCGCGCTAGCAGGTGATCGACGACCACCAGGCGCCGTGGCGCGAGGAACGGGGGCGACATGGCCGGGCCGAGGATGTCGTTCGGCTTCACGTCGCGGCCATCGAGCTGGAGGTGATTCGTGGCGAGCATGCCCGTGCCGCCGTCAGCTTCGTCCTTCAGTTCCTGGAGGCGGCGACGAATGGCGAGCGTGTCTGCACCGTAAAGGAGAACGATCACGGCGTCAGTGTAGTGCTCCTGGCGGAGAACGTCTTAGTCGCTTTGGAAACAGGCCTGGATCGCGGACGCGAGCTCTTCGGAGCCGATGAGGTCGCCGCACTCTGAGGCGGAAGCTCTGCCGTGAATGAAGTTGAAGAAGCCGTCCGCGGTGGTGCGCAGCAGGAGGTCGGCGCCCTCACGACCCTGGCGGCGAGGATGGAGGTTGCCGTCGTTGATTTCGAACGTCCAGGTGTTGCATTCGCTGCAGTCGGAGATTTCGATAACCATTCGTGCCCGGATGCCCCTGGCCTTATCGGGATGGAACGAGAAGGTGGGGATGACCCGGACCGCGAAATCCGTTTCGACGACGGTCTCATCGAAGCCGCCGACATGTTCGCGCCCCCAATCGATGAGCGACAGGAGGATCGGGCGGACGGAGCGCCCCTTGTCAGTGAGGGTGTACTCAACGCGCGGCGGCAGCCCCTTTTCGCGGGTGCGCTGTACAAGGCCATCGGCCTCAAGCCGCTTCAGACGGTCCGAGAGGACATTCGGCGACATGCCCCCGCAGTTTTCGAGGATGTCGGTGTAGCGGTGAAGGCCGGACATGAGGTCGCGAAGGATAAGCAGGGTCCAGCGGTCGCCGAGGATATCGAGGGTGCGGGCGATGAGGCAGGGGTGGTTGTAGGACTTACGGGAGATTTCCGCGGGCCGAGGCCGGCCCGAAGCCGCACCGCGTTCTACCTGTCCTGCCGTTTTACCCATCTAACAACACCAGCACTATTGACTCGATAGTGGTGGATGGATACTATTCCTGTGACGTCACTACAAAAGCGATAGTGACAGTACTCATCCCTCGCTAGCCTAGCTCAGCGCGGCGAGGCGAGTCAATAAAACCGGAGGATAGCCATGGCGCGTGCAACAGCCGCACCAAAGCCGAAGGCACAGGCGGATCACTTCCACCGCTGGCGGATCGAAGAGCCGAGCGGGCCTACGAGCACGGGAGTCTGCAAGGTCTGTGGCGCCACGAAGGAGTTCAAGAACTTCCTGCGGGACATGGACTTCATCACAAACGAAGAGCACCGCACCGCCGCGTAGGCGAACTGCTTCCCTCGTCGCGCCCCTCTCCCGCGGCGAGTGACCCACGCCGCCGTCGTCCGTTCCCTCAACCGGATGCCGGCGGCGTTCCTTGTGTCGTGCGAGTAGAACAAATGTGTTGACAGGCGAACATCCGTTCCGATAGGCTCTGCCCACTACTAGAACGGATGTGCTGTGATGGTCAACCCGCTTCTTACCATCCTTTTCGACCTCTTCCTGGTCGGGTCCGCCCTCATCATTCTCGGCGGAATGGTCGCCGAGTACCGGGCGTCACGACAGGACGCGGTGGGACAGGCGCAGTCCCGCGTTCTCCACGCGGCCATGGCTGGTACGAAGCCACGGCGTTACACCATGCGTGTGGGTAATGCGCAGGTGCGCCGGCGTCTCGCAGCATGGTAATCGGGCGTACCAGGGTGCTGGCGGAGTGATGCCCGGGCAGGTTCAGGGTGAACCGCGCCGGAGCGGGATCGGGTCCGTGCCCCTGGTGCGCTTGCGGTCGGTGGCCCGCTCAACCGTCCGGACGCCGCGGATGATCTCGATGCGGGCGAGGAGCCGCGAGAGTTGTTCAATGCCGGTGGTCTCCAGCGTCGCAAGGATGCTCACGGAGCCATCCCCGTTCTCGATGGTGCGGACGCCCATCATGTTGACCTTGTCGTCGGTCACGACCGTGGTGATGTCGCGAAGGAGACCGACGCGGTCCCACGCTTCGATACGGATTGCCACCGGGTAGAGCTTTGTTGCTGTACCCCATTCGACCTCGACCAGGCGTTCATGTTCGTCGGAGTTCAGGATGTTGTGGCAATCAGCACGGTGCACGGTCACCCCGCGGGTGCGCGTCACGTAGCCGAGGATCTGGTCGCCGGGGACGGGGTTGCAGCAGCGCGCGATGGTGGTCAGCAGGTTGCCGACTCCGAGCACGCGCATGCTCGGGCTGCCGAGCGCCGCGGGCGCCTGCTTTTCGGGCACCGGGGGTGCAACAGGCTCGGCGGCCGCTTCCTCTTCCTGGATGAGCTGTGCGAGCTTTCGTGCGATCGCCTGGGTGCTGATTCCGCCGTAGCCGAGCGCAGCGAGGAACTCCTCCATGTTGGTGTAGTTGAACAACTGG
>JALOAP010000429.1 GCA_023228745.1 Dehalococcoidia bacterium
CCTGCCGGCACTCGTCTTCGCTGTCGTGCGCGAGGCTGGTCCCTGGTCCCTCGCCAACGCCTTCCTTCAGCCGGTACGTCCCGATGGGGATGCCAACCTGGAGCAGGTATCGGCCAGCCGCCTCGCTGAGTACTGGGGGCAGCTCTCGGGGATGTATGGCAGTGACGATGTTCGGAAGCGTCTCGTCGCCACCTATCTGGATGGCGAGCACCTCGGCGGGCTCGCACAGGACAGGGTCGATAACATTGGCAAGCTGGTCGAAGGCGTCGTCGAGGCACTGCAATGAGCACCCTGCTTCTGCGGCTGGCCGGGCCGATGCAATCGTGGGGCTCGGGCGACCGCTTCGGCGTCCGCTTCACCGATCGTGAGCCTTCGAAGAGCGGCGTCATCGGGCTCGTCTGCGCCGCACTCGGACGGCCACGGAGCGAGCCCGTCGACGACCTCGCCGCACTCCGGATGGGAGTCCGCGTCGAACGCGAAGGGCGCCTCATGCGCGACTACCACACCACGGGGGGCACGCACCGCAAGGGCGACGCCTACCTGATCGCCACTCCCGCCGGAAAGCGAACGACGGGCACTATCCTTTCGACGCGCTACTTCCTTGCGGACGCTGACTTCCTCGTCGGCCTCGAAGGCGAGGATGCGCTACTCGAGGAGATCGAAGCAAAGCTGCGGGCACCGAAGTGGCAGCTCTCGCTTGGCCGCAAAGCCTTCGTTCCGGGCCTCCCGCCATATCTTCCTGGTGGCGGACTCAGGCCCGGCATGCCGCTGCTCGATGCCCTCGTCGGCGAGCCGTGGCCCCTTCCGTGCGCCGACCCTCCGCGCCACGGGGGTGAAAACGGCTCCTTTCCCGTGAGGATGGTCCTCGAAGTCGAACCCGCCGGCAGTAACACCGTCCGCACGGACCAGCCTCTTGGTGCCGCCTTCGCGGAGCGCACGTTCGGGCCCCGTTGGGTGCAGACGCGCTTCGCACATGCGCGGCCCGGCGCCACGCCCTCGGCCAACGAACCGCTCACCATTCCCCTTCGGAGCGACATCCATGTATCTCTCTCGGCTCCAGCTTGATTTCCGGTCGCGAGTCGCCCGCCGGTGGCTGGCGGACTGTCACGACCTGCATCGCGGCATCATGAGCGCCTTCCCCCATGTGGAGACGGACGCGGCGCGGGCGGCGCTGGGTGTGCTCTTCCGGCTCGAGTACCAGCGTGACGGTGGCGCCCTTGTGCTCGTCCAGTCGTCGGCCCGCCCTGATTGGAGCCAGGCGCCGGCGGGCGCGATCGCGGAAGTTCGCGGCCCGAAGGACATCACACCCCTCTACGCGCAGCTGGAGAACGAGCGCGAACTGCGGTTTCGTCTTCGTGCCAACCCGACGCGGCGTGTAAGCAAGTGGGCCGCCGCGCCCGGCTCGAACCGCGAACGCCCCGAGGCGCAATCTGCCGTCGGCAAACGCGTGGAGCTTCGCGGCGAAGCGGAGCAGATCGCCTGGCTCGCGCGGCGGGGTGCCGAGCGGGATGGCTTCGAGCTCCTCACGGTGCGGGCCTTCCCCGGTGGGCCGGGAGAGCGTGCTCCTGCCGTCCGCGCAGACCCCGGCGGCAAGCTTCGAAGCAGGCGCAAGAGCCGCGACCTCACCCTCGCGAGCGTCACGTTCCAGGGTGCACTCCGCGTGACGGACGTCGACCGGTTTCGCCGCGCGCTGGCCGAAGGGGTTGGCCCCGGGAAGGCGTTCGGCTGCGGATTGCTCTCGGTAATGCCGATGATTTAGGTGCGATGAAGGATCTCCACGCCCTCCCGCGCGTGCGCGACAGCCTCACCTACCTCTACCTCGAGCAGTGCCGGGTCGAGCAGGAGGCGAAGTCGATCACCGTTTTCGACAAGCGCGGGAGCGTGGCCGTCCCCGCCGCGGCGCTGTCGCTCCTGTTACTTGGCCCCGGTGCAACAGTGACACACGCCGCGATTCGCACCCTCGCCGAAAACGGCTGCATGGTCTGCTGGACAGGCGAAGGCGCCGTCCGGCTGTATGCCCATTCGACGGGCGAGACCCGCTCCGCCCGCAACCTCATCCGCCAGGCAGCGCTCGCCAGCGACCCGGGACTTCGCCTCCAGGTCATCAACCGGATGTACCGCATTCGCTTCGCCGAAGAACTCCCCCAGGGCCTTTCGCTCCAGCAGCTCCGCGGCCGTGAAGGCCTCCGGGTCCGCCAGGCCTACGCCCGCGCGAGCGAAGAGTCTGGCGTCCCCTGGCAAGGGCGCTTCTACGACCGCAGCGACTGGCGTCGCTCAAACCCCATCAACCGCGCGCTTTCGACTGCCAGCAGCGCGCTCTACGGCATCTGCCACGCCGCCATCGTCGCCACAGGCTATTCGCCCGGCCTTGGCTTCATCCACACCGGCAAGATGCTGTCCTTCGTCTACGATATCGCCGACCTGTACAAAGCCGAGCTCTCGATCCCAATAGCCTTCCGCACCGTGGCCGAAAGCGAGCGAAACCTCGAGAGCCGCGTACGCCAGGCCTGTCGTGACGCCTTCTATCGCGGCCGCCTGCTCGAACGCATCATTCCCGACATCAGCAAAGTACTTGGCTTCGAAGAAACGACGGCGTCGCTGTTCGAATTCGATGGCGACGGCGCCGTGCCGGCGCCAGGCTGGCTCTGGGACGGTGACACCGAACCTGTCGCTGGAGGCGTCAACTACAGCGGCTCCGCAGGCCCCGATGTGGCAGACATTCACGACATGGAGACGGACGGATGATGGTCCTTATCCTCGAGCGTGTCCCGCGCAGCCTGCGCGGCGAGCTTTCGAAGTGGGTCATCGAGCCGCGGGCCGGCGTATTCGTCGGCAACGTATCAGCGCTCGTGCGGGACAAGCTGTGGGAGAAAGCCTGCCAGGATTCCGCCGGTGGGTCCGCGCTCCTGCTCTACCGGACGAACAACGAGCAGGGGTATGCGTTTCGGCTGTGGGGTTCACCAAGCTATCATCCGGAGGAGTTCGAGGGGTTGTTACTAGTGCGGAGGCCGTCGGATTAGAAAATGACTGTGATGTGCCGCATGACACTTTCAGTGTCGTCCCCACACGCGTGGGGGTGAACCGGCCTTTTGCCAAAAATTCTTTAGTGTGCCTGAGTCGTCCCCACACGCGTGGGGGTGAACCGCAGAGCGCCCGCGTGGTCGTATTCGCGGCAGAGTCGTCCCCACACGCGTGGGGGTGAACCGTATTGCCGTCCGCCCCTGTCGGATCATGAGCTGTCGTCCCCACACGCGTGGGGGTGAACCGCGGACCTCGTTCTGAATGGTGACTGGTCGGGCGTCGTCCCCACACGCGTGGGGGTGAACCGGCCAATGCTCGCTGGCGGGGTGGCTGGAT
>JALOAP010000428.1 GCA_023228745.1 Dehalococcoidia bacterium
GGATTATATCCGACAGCCCTCCTTCACCTGAGGCGGTGAAGTGATGGCACCCAAGCGATTGAAAAAGAATCTTAAGTTGGGAAAGGTCACGGTCAAAGACATTACTCAGAGGACGGTTGCTATAATCGGACAGAAGGGGTCCGGTAAGACCACGGCTATGAGGATGATGCTTAGAGAAATCGACAAGCTAAAAATTCCCTCCGTAATGTTTGACCCTACCGGGGCAGCCGTTGACGCTGATTTCTTTAATGCGAGAATGTCCAGCGATAAAGAGACGTGGCCTATAACACTTGAGGTTATAGATATAGCATGGAACGATAGGGCCCCTCTCGTCGTCGATATATCCGACCTTAATAGAGAGGATGCCTCCGAGTTCGCCGCTATGGTATTCCCTCACCTCCTTAAAAAGCAAGACGGGGTTGTCGTGGTCGATGAAATTCCCGATTTAACTCCCCAGTTTGGTAAGTTCAAATCCGAGGAGTTAATCAGGTTTAACCGAAAATGTAGAAACCGGAACATTGGTTTTGTCTTCGGAACCCAGCGACCGGCGTCTGTCTCTAAAGACGTGTTGGCCTTGGCCGATGTCCTTTTGATTATGCGGTTGGCGTGGCCCGGCGATATGGAGGCCGTCGAAAAAATCCTTAAGCGAAAGTACGGACGAGAGGAGATAGACTCCACCATGCAACAGATAAGCCACTTCGGGGCCGGTGAGGTTTACGTTGTGGACTTTAGGACACAAGGGTAAATCTAACTACCCTTTTTTCTCATTTTGTCACGTATAAGGTAGAGGAGGGCACTCACAAAGCGAACGTGGGGCCTTCCTAACTTTATATGGAGATGGAAAAAGCATGGTGAAACTAACCCCGAAGATGCCTAAGGCCACTAAAGGCGACATGATTGATGTTGCCGGCATGGCTGTGGTAAAGACGGTGGTCGAGGCCATGTCTGCCCCTTACCTGGGAGATGGTAGCCTTAGAAGTGGGGCCATGAAGGTAGGGGCCGGATACGCAATCGACAAGTTTATCGGAGGCAGGTATGCCCGCCTTCTGGCTGGCGGTCTTATCTTCGATGGAGTGGAGGACGGCCTTGTGTCTACTGGAATTATAGGCATGGCTGGAAGTCTCGGCGGAAGTCTCGGCGGAGTTGGCCGGGGTGTCCAACAGGCTGAAGATTGGTAAGGAGGATTGATTAAAGATGACGACTACTAGTAAGGAAACTAAGGCGTTTTACCGTCTTGTGGTGACAGACGCCAGCAAAACTAAGAAGGTTGTAGTTTGGGAGGGGCACTCTTCGCACTTTAACCCTGTGAACGGTGCGGCCGCTTCCTACCCGGCCTTCGAGTCTGACATGCAGAAACTGCCAATTATCCCTAAGGGTATTGGGGGTGTTCTGAGAGAGGACGACTATCTTCTAATTGAGGCTAAGGACGACGGTTCTACTCAGTCTCAGCTTATTGCCACTAACCAGGCACTGAGGATACCCGTCACGAAGAGAAACCGAAGAACCGGGATAGTCAGCGAACAGATACTGTCGCCTTCTAGCTTTACGGTTACTACGGACTTTGCCGCTGCTGATATGTCTGCCACCTACTGGAGAGAGATTGCATATGTTCAGGTGCCCGCACAAGAAGAGTGGAAACTCGGGCACGCTATAGCCCACAACTCCAGGATTCTTATCGGGTTTGGCGACACTGTAGGGGTCGCGTGATTTAGACCCATAACGGAGGGGATTTTTAAATGGTATTCATGGATGAAACTAAGTCTAAGGGCTGGCTTTCCTGGCGGGAGACTCCTCGGTCCGGGGCCGTCTTGGACGTTGAAGAGGTGCCCCTCCAACTCGGACAAAGCGTTATCCGGATTGTTGATAACATCCAGACCTCTCACGGAGGGACCGGCCCCTATAAGAGGGGCCACCCCGGCGAGGTAGGGGTAAAGTTCGTCAGTGGCCAAGCCATTGACGCGGAAACCTGGGACGGTATCAACGTACGGAAGGCTTACCGGAAACACACCCATAAAGACCTTTTAGGAACCCAGGTGAACGGGGCCGAAACGGGGAGGTATTAAGCATGGCCATTATCAAGACGTACGTAAACGACGGCGTTGATAGGGGCGACGGCTTAGGGGCCTCCCCTTCTACTATCGCTACCGCGGTTAGTTGGGATATAGCCCTTGAAGAAGACCGCACTCTAAGGACCGAGTTTAGGCGATTGGAGGCTGAGGGAGATGGAAAATCTCTTATCGGCGTTCAAGTTAAGAACGGGTCTAACTATCCTATTAGGGTCCGGGTTGACGGGTCTACTCTGTCAGAAATTTACATCGCTAAAAAGCAGTCCGAGGCTGTAATCGTCCAGAACGCCCGGTATATCCAAATTTACAACGCCGGGGCCGGTACCATTGCCGCGTCTACTATCGTTGTGACGGTTACCACCGGGGCGTCTCGGGTGTCTGGGGCCGCCGGGCTAGGTGACATTTATGTTACCGAAGACTTCACGGGAACCGCCTATGAAGACCAGGTTACCGCCGCTGACGATAATGCGTTTAGGTTGGTTACCTCTGAGACTAAAATTAGAGACGTGATTGTTTACGTCTCAGGGAATAACGCCCTTGTAGGCGACGCCGATAATCAGAGGATGCCTTTAAACGTTGGCGAAAGTCTGGGGATTAGCTGGATAGACCTGTCTACTCTCTATTTTAAGAACGCTACCGGCGGAAACAATACCACTATTACGGTATTGGGGGTGACGGTATGAAAGATGAGGTCTTGGTGTTGGGGGGTCTTGGACTCCTCGGCATCCTTCTTTTAGGAGGTAAACGTGGAGAAGGCGTGACCGCTGCTGAAGGCGAGATACCTGCTAAGAAACAGGGTATCGCTGAAGTAATTTATCAGGCTGGAGAAAGCGGGTTTGGTATCGTAAAGTCCGCACCTTCAACGCTTTCAGTTTCGCGAACTTCGTCTAGTACGCCTACTGTCACGGCCGTAGAAATGGCCTCTGATGACCCGTTCGGCGGGTATGAGTTCGCTTCTGAAGACGAACGACGTAAAGCCGGATACAACGTTGCCCATTTCGAGGCGGTCACCGGGGCCGGGTTTGAGTGGACTAAATCGGGGAGGTCTCAGTATAAACAATACCTGAAGACTCAAAGCAGACAGGCTAAGGCTAGTAAGGCTGGCTACTCGTCTTTCGAAGAGTACGCCGCTGCTAAGGATGCCGCAGATTTAGCTAATCGCCGGGAGGCTGAGGCGTATATCACCAGTATTAGCGGTGGTACCGTAGAGTCTGCGGGTGTCGGATACATCGCCCCAGGGACTAGGGTATATACTGAAGAGGAGTTGCAACAGCCTGGATATCAGGGTATA
>JALOAP010000430.1 GCA_023228745.1 Dehalococcoidia bacterium
TGACGATTTTCCTGGGATGGAACGAGAACACCGTCGCAAACGCGCGAGTGCCAACATTATGTCCAGAAGTGTCACATGCACCAAGAGAACATGCAGCATCTTCGATCACGCGAACACCATAGTCACGGGCCTCGTCATAGAACTCAACGGGAAGGGGGTTTCCACCCCAGGAAACAGGAACAACACCATCGATGTTGTTGCAGTGCGCAACACTATCAAACTCGAACTGGTCGACGTTACCAGTGGTGTGATTCACATCACAGAAAACGATACGGCACTTCTTGTTACGGGCAGCGAGAGCGGTAGCGGGATGGCTAAACGCTGGAACGCATATTTCAGCACGGGGAGGGAAAGTCACCATGAGAAGTTCCAAACCAATAGTAGCATTGGGAACCACAATCGCGTGCTTGACACCAACATACTTGGCAAGGGCTTCCTCGAACTCGGCAACCCTTTCGCCCTCGGTTAGCCAACCACTGTCCATGACATCGAGAACTGCCTGTTTCTCGGCGCTTGTGATCCACGGTTTCATCAATTGAATCTTACGCATGGTCCATCACCAATGTAAACGGATTGAACACGAAATCAGCATCTTCGATCTCTATCCATCGAAGACCGAGAGACTCCGCCTCTTCTGGGGTGAAAAGATCATCATGCACATACACGTCAACACCAGCACCTTTGAGCGCGTGGTACAACACAACAGGCCGACTGTTGGTGAGGATGGCGGTGTCTGGCCTATACCCAATCTCGTGGATACACACCTTGACTTCGGGCGAGTAATCAATCTCGAACATGATCCTGGTAACCCAATAATCGATCATGCCGTCATTGAGGACACGAGAATGTTCAACGAGTTCGGGACGAGCAATACTGTTGTCCGAGATAAGGAAATGTGGGTATACCGGCACGCAGTGTCCGCCAACTCCGATACCAGCCAGATGCAGATGACAAAACGCGTGGTTAGCAAGACGGCGAACCTCATGGTAGTCGATATTATACGTAGCGGCGGCCACGTACAATTCGTTGGCGAGAGCAATATTCACATCTCGATACGTTCCTTCCGCGATCTTGGTAAATTCAGCAGTGCGTGAATCAGGCGCAAGACGAACATCGGGAAGAAACCCGGAATAGAAACTATGCGCCTTGAGCCCACTAGCAGAATCAACCCCACCAACAATCTTGGGGAACGTTTTCAGCCTGGTCACTGCCATACCAGCCATTATGCGTTCTGGTGAATGCGCAAGATAAAAATCACCAAGACGTAATCCACTGACGTCTTCGAGCCAGCCGCGAACCAGTGTTTCAGTCGTTCCGACCGGAACAGTGGTCTCGACGATAACAAGATCGTCCTCTTTAAGGACGCGACCAACCGATCGACACGCTTTCTCAAGATACTTGAAGTCTGGCTTGTTATCGGGAGTGAGACCAACGGGAACGATAACGACGTACACGCCACAATCTGGAACACAAGACGGGGTGGCATACAACACGTCGCCGCCATACGCTTCAATTATCTGGTCAAGATCGGGTTCGTCCGGGTATGGATTCTCGCCGGAGTTGATCATATCACATTTCTCCGTATCGATGTCGATGCCGAACACGTACGTTCCAGATTCGGCGATGACACCAGCGAGCGGAAGACCGGCTCGACCAAGTCCTATAACTGCAACGCTCATCAAATCACCTTAGCGGCGCTGGCAACATCCAACGCTTCCACAACTGCAAGAGGATCGATCATGTTTTATCGCCCCACATAACTCCATATTCTGGACAGATTCCTCAACCGATACAGGGAACGCATCGCCTTCACGAACACACCTAACGAACTCGGACAGCTCTGCTTTAAGGGGTTCGACGCGAGGAACAAGGATCTTTTCAACAACTTGTTCTTGGCGATACTCACCGGACACAAAAATCGTAGTGTCCGGTTTACGGTACACTAACAGTTCCTGTGTCATGAAATCACCGACGATAGTGAAATCTTCACACTCAACAACGATATCGCGAACTTTGTTAGCAGAGATACGGCTGGCAGACAACGAGACAACCACATCATCATAACTAAGCAACGCATGGGCAACGCCATCGGATACAGAAGACTGAACACCATCGGGTTCGCAACCGAAGAACAGATGACGAACCAAATCAACATCGTGAATCATCAGATCGTCAACGACAGACGTATCTGAGACACGGGACGATCCGGGATTGTGTCGCCTGATTGAAATGTACCGAGGGCAAGACATCAGGTCACGAACGGCATTAGACAGCGGATTGAACCTCTCAATGTGACCAACGCCAGACCCCGGATTCGGGTCGAGTGAGTCAATGACATACGCATCTTCGAGAGTACCAGCGATCGGTTTCTCAACCAGGAACGGAACGCATTCTGCGACGACGGCACAAACGACGTCTTTGTGGAGAGGGGTAGGCACACATATACTGACCATGTCACATAACTGAAGCATATCATGTAGATCAGCAAACGAGTGTGCACCATATTGTAGCATCCGGTCTGCAGCAGACGGATCCGAATCATATACCAACACGTCGTGTACATCGCGGAGCCCAGAATAAACTCGGACGTGGTTAGACCCCATGCTCCCGCAACCGATTACTCCAACAATCATATATCCTCCGCAATATCAGGCCGTTTAGGAGAAATATCGTTCTGTGCAACGACGGCCATGGTTTTAGCATCGTCTAGTGCACGAGTTATCCTGTTCTTATCGAGAGGGTGTGGGGGAAGGACTACAATAACATCATTGACGACCAAGGTGACGATCTCACCACCTTTCAAACGATGTTGACGAGCCCATTCAATGGGAACGGACACCTGGTACGACCCACTCGCTGCTATTATTGATCGGTTAACAACCTGGACCATGCGATTACAGATGTATTGGTATAGTATTTATAGTTTCCCAGTGGGTAAACAACGGTCGTGATTAAATAGCAACCAGTGCATAAATAATAGCCATGCCCGCATTCGTGGATCCGAAACGTGTTGCGTACGCTCCAGAATCTTTACTGGAGTCGCAAGACGTGAATCCCGTGGCAGTTGGCGGTACAGTGTTCGCAAGGTACCATGACTGGCCACCGTATTATGTAGAGATAGAACGAATGACTGTTGAACATGGTGCACAAGACCTGTCCGTGGTGGTGTCCGCAGACGGTTACTCGCGAAAGATGACGTACCACGCGAGAGCAGGACCGCTGGACACGTGGTCAGGACCAATTGCAGACCCGACGAAAGTAACAGTCCGAGACACTGCAGAATTGATGATCTTACCAGAAACGGGTGTCGCAGACGCGAACATCACAGCCAGATGGAACATGACCGTG
>JALOAP010000431.1 GCA_023228745.1 Dehalococcoidia bacterium
CGCACAAACCGGCTACATCATTCACCAGGTCTCATTCCTCGAAGAGCGTCTCGGGTCGCGTAGCGAAGCGGCGTTCACGCTCAGTGTCACGGCGGGCGGAAGCATCCTCGCGCGGCTCGTCGTCGGTATCTTCGCGGACGGCATCGACAAGCGGTTACTGACATTTGGCCTCTTCGTGGTGCAGGCAACCGCCATCCTGCTCATCGTCTACACCGAGAACGTGCTCGCGACGTGGCTCCTCACGCTCGTGTTCGGTTTCACCATCGGGAACGTGTACATGATGCAGTCGCTGCTTGTGGGCGAGATCTTCGGGATGGTGTCGTTCGGCTCGATCTTCGGGCTCATCAGCCTCGCCGGGCAGGCGGGGAGCGGCCTTGGGCCGATCGGCGTCGGCTTCCTCCACGACCAGTCCGATGGATATATCCTGCCCTTCACCGTCACGGCGGCACTGACCTACGCGGCAGCCATTGCCATCCTGTTCGCACGCCCGTCCCGCGCGCCCTCACTGGAGGAGGCCCCGGCGCCGGTACAGGTCACCTCTGTCGGCGGCGGGGAATAAGCTCCCACTCAGCCTTGGTGACCGTGGGGCCTTACGCCTGTGCGAAGAGTTCGGCCAGCGGCAGTTCGAACCCCGGGACATCGAACCCGGCGTCGTCGCTCAAGAGGGTGTCGCCCTGCCCGTAGAGACGGGCCTCGCCACCTTCGCGGTAGACCGTGATGTCGAGGGTGGCCGGGCGCACCACCTAGGTGCGGCGCACTCCTGCCGCGAGGTAGTTCGCAACTTTCCGCTGCAGCACTGCATCGCGCTCCTCGGGAGACACGATCTCGACTGCCAGGTCTGGCGCCACGCGCAGCGAACCGCGCGAGCGTTCCTCTGGCGGCGGGAGCCGGTCTCGTGCTACGAAGGCAACGTCGGGGCTACGCACGATGTGTGCCTCCCCTTCCCGCCGATGCAGCCGAAAGCCTGTCTCCACGGTAACGCCCCCCAGCTTGTGCGCGCGGACGAATTCGCGCAGCCGGGAGGCAATCTCCGCCTGGAGCTCCCCGTGCTCCCACGTCACTGTCATCATCTGGACGACCTCTCCGTCGACCAACTCCAACCTGGAGCCGTCCCCCGGCTCTGGGAGCAGGTCGAACTCATCCGCCGTGATGAGCACCGAAGCAGGTTGCGCGACCATGTGCTTAGCATACTCCTTCCGGATTAGCCCCAGACCTTGTCGAGCTCCTCTCCAGGAATGTCGAACGCGCTGGGGCCATCAGGCAGGGGCAGCGCCTCTTCGAGCAACCACCGGGGAAGGCGGTCGTCCTCACGGTCGAAGCCGGCGCGGCGGTTGAACTCGCGTTCTGCGTCAATCGCCGTACGCGCCATCTTCAACACGGTCTCGTCGTCCCAGTCGATATCAAAGCGGTGGCCGACGAACTGTGCCATATCGGCCGGCAGCGCATTCGAGAACTGGCACACACCGACCGAATCGATGGCCATCATGACGAGCTGCTCGTGGCGGCTCTGCTTGATGAGCGTCTCCGTGGTCGCGCCCCGGGCAGTGACCATCCCGGCCGTGTGGTCGGCGCCCTGCGGGCTCGTGCTGTAGGTGACGCCCATGCCCTTGAGGGTGCGCGGCTCCCACGCGGGGAGGCCCTGGCCCTTCACGACCGGCACCCGGTCGATGCCGTAGGTCCTGGCGACGTGCTCGGTGCCATTGCCGATGATGCGGCCCAGCGGCGTGCCAGCGCGAATCTCCTCAAGCAGCTTCTTCGTGCCCTCCCAGTCGCCCCAGTCCAGCACGCCGGCTTCCATCGCGACGCCGATGGCGTTGCCCACTTCGATGGTGTCGAGGCCGATGTCGTCGCACATGCGATCGAGTTCCGCGACCGCGTCAGCTGGCCCGATCTCCAGGTTCGAACCGAGCAGCGCGATGGATTCGAACTCGAACGCCGAGGTGACGTGCTGACCGTTCGCGTCGTTGAACAGGATGGCGCACTTGATGATGCAGCCCGCCATGCACGGCGCCATCTTGCCGCCACGCTCCTGGCTGAGTTCGTCGATCGCCTGGCCGCTGATGCTATCGGCGTAGGCCCAGGTCCCGTGCCGGTGGTTTCGCGTCGGCATGCTCTGCACGTTGTCGCGATTCACGAACTTCACCACGCCCGCAGTGCCAGTCCTCGAGAGGTTGTGGGTCCGGGGGTCTTCGAGGACCACCTTCGAAAACTTGGTCACTTCCTTCCGGAAGTCGTCCCGGCGCTCGCCGTGCACGATCCGCGGTGCCCCGGCGTCGTCGACCACGATCGCCTTCAGGCCCTTCGCGCCCATCACCGCGCCCGGGCCCCCGCGCGCCGCGTGACGGCTCGGGCGTCCTTCGGGGTCAGTCACCGCCACTGAGGCAGACGCGAGCCGAAGTTCACCGGGAGGCCCAATCGTGGCGGCGGCACGCGTTAGCACCGCTTCGCCAACGAGTTCGGCGTGGAGGTCGTAGTTCGAACGGCCGGCAAGGTCGTCGGCCTTCGCCAGCCGGATACCCTCGTTGTCGATGTCGAGCCGGTACCAGCCGTCGTCGCTCGCACCATCGACGACGATGGCCTTAATGCCGAGCCGCGCGAGGCGATGCCCGAGCTGTCCGCCGACGTTCGCTTCCTTCGTGCCGCCCGTGAGCGGGCTCTTGAAGCCGAAGCTGGTGCGGCCGCTTGTCGTGACGGCGGTGCCGCCAAGGAGCCCAGGGGCGATGAACAGCTTCGCTTCGCGGCTCAGCGGGTGGACACGGGGGTCCGTCTCGTCGAGCAGCAGTTGGGCCGTGAGTGCCCGCCCACCAAGGAAGCGGTAGCGCTCGGGAGCCGCCTCCTCCGTGATGGTCTTCGCGGTCATGTCCACCCGGACGATGCGGTTCTGCTCCATGCGCCCCCTCCCAAGAAATCGATCGTTACGTAACTACAAATGCTACAGCGGCGCGCACTCTGCGGCTCCAAGGGACAGTTTGCCAAGACCGAATAGTCGATCCGAGAAGTACTTGCAAAACAATAACGCGAACGCTACATTTCCTCCGTCCGAGCGGGACACCCATCCCGAATTTGAGCGGACAAGGATTTCGAAGTGGCGTACGAGCGCAACAGCCACGCCCCCCCCGGAGTGCCCAGCGAACCCAGCTGATCCTGATCGGCAGCGTCCTTGTGTTGTTGATGAGCCTCCTAATGTCATCGCAAGGCCATCACGCCATGGCTGCATCGCCCGGGCGGTTTGGCGTTCTAGCAGGTGCCACAGGGCCAATCACTACGCTGGAATGCTACGATCTGCCGCTCCCGTTCAGGCAACACCCCCACTACACCGCACCGATAGGGGTGGCTGACCCTTT
>JALOAP010000432.1 GCA_023228745.1 Dehalococcoidia bacterium
TGCGAGGGTTGTTGAAATAGGACACTGACAAACAGTAAAGCCCATACTATTAGCGTATTAAATGAATAAATAAAATTGAATAGAATATTGAAATATAATCCCCACGAATCACGACTTCACATTATCTCACTAAATGCAAAATTACGCATAATATACGGCTTATTTGGAATCAGTCTAAATAAGTTATTAACAATTTGAAATAAAAAAAGGCTCACTGAGAGCCTAATTATCCGGTGGTATTGGTGGGTCGCCTAACTCCCAGCAGGTCATCTCGTTTTCTTCATCGCCTCTGATCCAGTTGTTTTCTCTCTCGTATTCCCGTATCTCGAACTCTGTCTTGTCACATATTTTAGTTACTGTAGAACGGTACTCTAAAGGCTTTGTATTTTCCCACCGGCACGACCAGCAGGTTACTTCCCTGTCTTTCTCACAAGAGATACTAATTAGGGCCAGCAAAAGGATAATTTTCTTCATAGCTTTTTTAAGGCTAAGTTACAACTTTATTCTTTTTACTTTCTTGAATCAGCTTGTCAATCTCTAACCTCGTTCTCGGCCTTACCTGTGCCACCTGAAAATTATCGCACCTGTCGGCTATCCCCTGCCAAAACTTCGCGGCCCAGAGGTGAGACACGCCCACCGGAGGGATGTTAAGAAGTAACCCTGAGATGAAATCTGCCGTGTTCTGGTTACTGGGAAGAACCATGAACGACTTTTGAGCAGCCCACATACTTTTGTGCCACCACTCCTTGTCTTTCGTTAGATTGTATTTCTCGATGTATGCAAGGGCAAGACAATATTCAGCATCGGAAGTTTCGTTTAACCAGACATCACTTTTAAACCTTATCTCGTCATACTTCTCCAACCAGAAGATTATATTATCGAGAAGCTCCGTTAAGGTTGCTTTATTAGCCCTGTTCTCCGGGTGCATCACTCTATTGATATACTCTCTGGCTATGTAGTACATATATCTGGTGTTCTCCGGATGTAGTTCTAATTGATGTTTAAGGATTCTTAAACTCCTGTCCGGGTCCATAAGGTGTGCCGGAGAAAATCCGGATTGAATTAAGAACTGAGTCTTATAACACATCGAATGTAAAAGGTCATTACTTCCGTCCAGAGTAAGCATATTATGAATAGCACTCTCCCACTTTATTCTCGGGTCTCTCCTGATCAGTCTTATTGATTCGACCTTTTCCGCATCAGTCTGGACGTTAAAGATCATTCCCATGTACTTTATAGTGTGCTTTTCGACTTGCTTAACCATAAATCGGAACATCTCTTTAATAGCTTTTACCTCACAGCCTAATATCTCATCAGCATCAATTATAAGGACAAAATCAGTCGTGCATCGGTCTAAGGATACATTTCTTGCCTCTGCAAAGTCATCATTCCATTTATAATCGGTATAGACTTTATCGGTATATTTCTTGCATATCTCTACAGTGTCATCTTCACTTCCTGTATCCACAATAACAATCTCATCCACTCCCTTCAAAGAATTAAGACAGTTTTCAATCATAGCTGCCTCGTTTTTGACAATCATACTTACGCCTAATGTCTTCATCAATTTATCCTTGTTACTCCCTGGTACCTCTGCATTAATTTATAAACGGCCACATACCGCCCGGCATCTATCCCATGATTAAAGTCGTCAATAGGCTTTTCAGGCCTTATCGGTTCACCATCTTTGTCAACAGCCCACTTGTAATTACGGAACTCTTTAATAAGATTAATACTCCTGTCTGTTATATTGTGTTTGTATCTTAAAAGAATGTCCAACCCTGTCTTTATCGGGGGTTTGTGCGCTGGTTTTATATTCCATCCTACAGCATAAAGTTCTTGGATGGATTTTATCTCTGCTGAATCGGCAATTATCTCATCAGCTCTCGCGCCTCGTCCCTGAAGTCCTGATTCAACTAACTTGTCTGATATGTTCCTTTCTATAAATCCCTGCTTGTTTCTTATTGGAATATTAACTAAACCCCTTTCATAGAAAAGCTCATCCCAGTATAACTCGCCTTCATAAATAGCTAAAAGAATACAAGCGGAAGGGTCATTCACATAACCAAAGTCCAAACCGTAGGCAACGACCCTTGCCCCTTCCGGTATTCGCGGTACTGTTTCCCAATTCTTAAATATAAGCCCCTTCTGTTGTGCCCTCAGACCTAAATTATAAATTTTGTATGCAACGGGATCTGTCTGTTCAAGCTTATTAAGCTCGTTAACTATCGTATATTCTAACCAGGGATTGTCCCTCATCGTAGAGTGAAAATATTCGCAATCTACATCAGAGATTATGTTATCATAAATCCAATGGGTCTCAGCCGCCGGGTTATAATCTAAAAAGATTTTTTTCTTTACCCTGATAGCTAACTGTTGATAGTCCTTATAGCTTGCCTCTATAGCTTCGTTTATCCAGACATAATCAGGAGAAACCCCATGAAGTTTTAACGGCTCATCCATCCCGACAAACATTATTGTATTCCCGTTAAGATAATATACCTGCTCTGCCCTGTTGATGTTTACCTCCGGCATAATAGGAAGATTGTATTTCTCCACTATCTGCGCGAAGTCCCTCAAAAGAGTCAGTTTAACCCATGTCATCTTTAAGCGCCCTATCATGTATAGTTCACCGCTTTGCTTAAAGCAGTTTATTATTATCCACTGAAAAAGGCTCCAGGTCTTTGTCGACCTCGCCCCCCCCTCCAGAACAATTATCTTCTTCTGTGAATTGGTTATGTCCCGGAGAACCTTACTCCCCTGTATCTGTAATGATTTTGTCAATGTAAGTCACATTTACATTTGTAATAGGTTGATTGCCGGAAGTAACGTCCACCTTGTCGCCGTATTTTTTAGGGTTAAGCTTAGCAAGTAGCCACTTCCTTGCATCCACTCTCAGTCTGTCCCGGTTTACGACATCATGATTTGTTACTTCTCTCCCGTCAGGAAGTGTTATCTTATCGCCCTCGGTATTGTCAGCAATCATTAGTATTTCATCGGCGATTTTATCAGCTCTGTCCTCAGTAGCGCGCGCGTACATTTTTAACTTATTGTCATCTTTTAATAACTCATAAAAGGTAGCTGTTGACATTCTTTTTTTCAGGGCGTGTTTTAACGACACTCCGTTTTCAGAAATATCAACTATTATTGCATCGAATAATCTGACAAGTTCTTTTTCTCCTTTGGGTGCTGCCATTGTTTAATCTTTTGTGTTATCTGCTGTTATTTTCTTGTTCATCCTTTTTAATACAAGTATATTTGTCACTATGTTCAGTAAAAGGATAACTATGATGGAAATTTGAAGTATCATTTTAATTGTATTTAAACTCTGTCCTTACTGCC
>JALOAP010000010.1 GCA_023228745.1 Dehalococcoidia bacterium
CGCCGATGATGGCAGCCCTGAATCGGCCGCCGTCCGCCAGGAGCTACGCGACTGCGCCGCCGACTATGCACCCGGCCGCCAACTCCGCTGGTACGCCGCCCGCGGCCACGACGACTACGCAGTCAGCCTCGCCCTCTGCCTCCGCGCCGCCCGCTCCGCCGGCGCCCCCCGCCTCGCCCGCGCCCGCCGGCGCGGGAGGACTCAGGACCTCGGACTCAGGACGTAGTGCCCCGCCCCGGCTGGTGTCGGGCGTTGGACACTCAGTCTCAAGTCCTTTCCCACGGAGTCCTAACTCGTCATTCCGCCGAGGCCCACGAGTGCCCGGGCGTGTTCGACTTCGCCCATGTGCCGCAGGCCGTGCTGGTAGACGAAGCATTCGAGCACTTCGAGCTTGCGCAAGGGCGCGTCCGGGCCGATCACGATGCCGCAGAAGATGTTCTGCATGTTCGGCGGGAGCTTCGGCATCAACACCTCGCCCAGTGCGCCAGCATTGACCGTCTCCAGCACCTTCGCCGTCCGGGCGATGACCTCTGCCTGGTACGCCTTCCATGCCTCCATGCCGGCGAAGCGGAGCTGCTCCATCTCCGCGACGGTCTGCTCGCGGCCCATATCGTCGACCGAGACGCCGACCTTCGCCGCCCAGCCGCCGCTCACCCAGAGCGGCAGCTCGCCCAGGAATGGCCCGCTGATCGATTGGTCCTGCGCGCGGATGTAGTGGCTGAAGCTGAACGCGAGCGGGAGCACGCCCGCGCGCTCGTGGTGATTCACCTGGTCGAGCGTCAGGTCGCTCACCGCCCGCTCCCAGAGGGTGTTCATCGCCCGGATGCGGTTCCGGAGCGAATCAACAAGATCCTGTACTTCCACTGGCGTCCCCCGTTTCGAACTGTGCGGTCAGGCCCGCTTCGTAACCGGGATGCGCTGCATGTCGCGCGCCACCCGGATGCGGCCGCCGTAGATGCCGTCCATGCCCTCCACGAACGCGGCCTCGCGCTCGCTATCGTTCAGCACGGGCGGGATGAGGTGCGACAGGACCAGCTCGCCGACCTCCGCTTCGCGCGCCAGCCGCGCCACTTCGTTCGTTTCGATGTGATACGAGGGCACGTCGCCGAGCAGGCTCGCCTCACGTTCGCGGCCGGCCGCCTTCAGCATCGCGATCACCTCGTCGATCATCGGCAGGTTCAGCGCCTCGCAGACGAGCATGTCCGTGCCCTTCGCCGCCTCCGCCAGCGTCTCGCAGAACACCGTGTCACCCGAAAGCACCAGTGAGCGCCCTTCGAACACCGCCCGGTAGCCGAACGCGGGCACCACCGGGTAATGGTCGACTTCGAAGCTTTCGAAGCGCAGCCCGCCCAGCTCCAGGAAGGTCGCCGGCCGCTTCGTAACCGGCAGTTCGGTCACCTCCGCGCGGATGCCGTCCGGGTGTAGCTTGTCGCCGTGATGCGCCTTGCGGTAGCCGATGTCACGGCGCAAGGCGAGCAGGAAGCCCTCCATCATCTCGGCCGTGCCTTCGGGCCCGAAGACCTGCAGCGGCTTGGTGGCGCCGCTCGTCCAGCGCTGGAACAGGAAGTCGGGCACGTCCGTGATGTGGTCCGTGTGCATGTGCGTGAACAGCGCGACATCGATGAGCGCCGGCACGATGCCACTGGGTCGCAGGCGGCGTGCCGCGCCCCAGCCGCAATCGACCAGCACATGCGTCTCCCCCGCGACGACGACCTGGCCCGCACCGCAGCGGTGGCCGCTTTGGTCCAGCGGGCTCCCCGTGCCCAGGAACACGACTTCGAAGCGGCCGTCCATACCGGCCCTCCTTCCTGCCCCCCGTTGTGAGTGCGCCGATTCTGGTCTCCCGCGACCGCCGCCGCAAGCACCCTGCTGACCACCGCTCGCTGGCCGCCGGCTACTGGAAGTTGGCGACCCGTATGCGGGATCTCCCTCCCACCTCTGCGGGCCTCCGCCAATTCAGAAGCTGGAGGCGCCTGCCATAGGCTGCCTGCAAACGCTCCCCGATTCCGCCCACCCCACTACCCCGCGGGCGAGCAGGAGGACTCGAACGATGAAGCGACTGCGAGCGGCCGTCCTTGGCGGCATCCTCTCCGCGGCGGCGCTGGCCAGCGTCGCCATCGGCGATGTGGGCGCCGCGACCCCGGTCATCAAGGGCTGGAACAACGTCCCCTACTTCGGCGGCACCGCGCCACCCTCCGAGGCGCTTGCAAGCATCAACGGGCAGTACCAGGCTGTCTTCCACTGGGACGCCGGCACGCAGCAGTATCTCGTCTATTCGCCGAACGTGCCCGACTACGTGAACTCGCTACGGCAGATCAACACCGGAGACGCCATCTGGGTGAACGTCTCCGGGCAGGGTGGATCGCTTCCCGGGCTGAATCTCGATGGCACCGTGCCCACTTCCGGCAAGTTCTCCGTGGCTGCCAGCACCTTCGTCCCCGCCAGCGACCTTGCCATCTACGAAAAGGGGTTCAACGAGCTCTACCCCGTCGGCACCGATGCCGCATCACAACGCTACTTCGCACCCGTGAACCTGCCCCAGGGTGCCTCCATCACCGGCATGACCGCGCACTTCGAAGCCACCACCGGGCAGGTGCAGGTGCGGCTCGACTACACACCGCTCGCCAATGGCGGCGCACCCGCGCAGATCTACAAGCTCGTCGAGGTGCTCTCCACCGCCGGGCCTTCGCCGCAATCCGCCAATGCCTACGCCCACACCATCGATAACGGCGCCAACGTCTACTTCCTCGTCGTCGACCTGACGGGCGGCCCCGGGAGCAAGCTCCGCGGCGTCACCATCAGTTACACGAACTAGCACAATGACATCGACTTCGGTACAGCCGCGCGCCTACCGCTGGGGACTCCTCGTCGTCGCACTCCTCGCACTGACGCTCGTCCTCGGCGACCGCGTGCCGGCGGCCCGGGCCGCCGACGGGCCCATTACGTACGGGGTGGACCAGTACCCGGAAGGTGACACGCCCGAACCAGTGGTGATCCAGGTCGGCGACGAAGCCGCCTACGACCTTACCGTCTGGGGCCCCCTGCCCGGCGGTCTGACGGGCCCGCTCACCTTCACGATGAAGCGGCCCGCGCACACATCCTTCGCTCGCGTTGGACACGAGGGCGAGGACCTCTTCACCGGCTGCGCGGACAACACGCCAGAAGCGGGGTTCGTGCGTTGCACGTTCAACGTTCCATCCATCCCTGAACACCAGGGCTGGACGATCGACAAGCTCTACTTCCGCTTCGAGCCCTCGGCCGCGGGCACGGTCTACTCAAACGCGGACATCGTGGCGCTGTTCACCGACCCTCTCAGCGGTATCCGCGACGACGACGGCACAAAACTCGCGGAGACTGGGAGTCCGGCAGGCCCCGAACTCGGCGGCCTCACCGTCGCCAACATCCTCGGCCCCGGGGCGAACATCGACGTCGCCACCACTGTCGACCCGCCTGCCGTCCTCGAGGGCCAGCTCTCGACCGTGACAGTGGCCTTCTCGCACGAATTTTCTTCCTCGATCGGACCCACGCGGGAGCCGATCGAGGCGACGGTCACGAACGCGGAGGTGCAGCCCGGAAGCGTCACCTGTCCCGGGGCAGGCGTCATCAGCGTGGTCGTGAACGTCGTCCGCTGCTCCGGCAGCAGTATTGCCGACGGAAGCACGATGTCGTTCGATGTGCGTGCGCAGGACAGCGGCGGCGCCAACGCCACCATCGTCATCACCGCGCCCTCGCTTGGCCTCACCATCGCAGAAGCCGGTACCGCACCCGAAGGCACTGCTCGCGGCACGCTCACCATCACGACGGAAATGAACCCCGTCCCCGTCATCACGAGCCTCACACCCCCGTCGATCCAGGCCGGCGCCCCCGGCTTCACCTTGACCGTGAAGGGCACCGGCTTCGTCCCGGGCTCGAAGGTCACCTGGAAGGGTGCCGTGCACGCCACCACCTACATCAGTGCAACGGAGCTCCGCATCAACCTCAACGAGAGCGACATCCAAACCGCTGGAACCATCTCCGTCGGCGTGGTCAACCCGGAGCCCGGCGGCGGGATCGCCGTTGCCTCCACCTTCACCGTGACGGCGGCCCCCGGGGGCGGCGGGGAAGGGGGCGGTGGCGCCGACAATCCACTTCCGTTGCTCACCGCGATTTCGCCCACGAGCGCCCCGGCCGGCAGCCCCGATGTCACGCTCACCGTCACCGGGACGAACTTCGTCGACGGCTCCGTGGTGCAGTGGGCCGGCGCACCGCTCGCCACGACCTATGTCAGCGCGACGAAGCTCACGGCCATTGTCCCGGCAGCGAAACTCGCAGCGGAAGGTACCGCCGAAATCTCCGTCGTTAGCCCCGCCCCGGGCGGTGGCCCCTCGGTCGCCAAGAAGACGTTCACCATCGGCATCCCCGAGTTCATCGAAAGCGAAGAGCTCGACGGCATCGAGGCAGAGGGCTTCGTCGCCCGAAGCCGCCTGACCTTCGCCGCCACCACCGGCAACCTGGCGCCCGAGTCCGTCTCGTTCGTCATCCAGCGCGAAAGCGATGGCAAGTACTGGAATGGGGAGACGGGCGCATGGCAGGCGGACGAGTTTGAGAACGCCGCCAGCGAATCGGCGGGCCGCTGGGAGTACAGCGTGACGGGAGCGGCCCGGCGGCAATTCGTCTCAACGACCGTCTCAGTCTCGGTGCACGGCGCGAAAGCAGGCCAGCTCTACACCGCCCCGGAGCCTATCGAGCTCCACATCCGCTAGGCGGTGAGCCGCCAGCTGCGCGTCCATAGCAATATCCGGGGATCCGCCCTGCCGGGCGTCCCCTCCGCTGTCGAAGGTGTAACTGTGAGGCAAGACCTTCCCGAGTGGCGCAACGAACTCCTCTACGAGGAGCACGCGAAGAAGAGCGCATTCGCGACGGGCAAAGCACGCGCGATCCTCGTCGCTTCGGCCCTTGGCGTCGCCGGTGTCGCACTCACGCTCTTCGCCATCTTCGCCGGCGGCTCCGGTTCCACGCCCGCCAGCCCGGAGAGTGAAGGCGGGGACACCGGTGGCAGCAGCGGCGACTCCGGTGGTGCGGCCATCGCCCCCGCGGACGACAACCACGACCCGGCCCACCAGGAACCGGAAGCGACCGCAACCCCGCCGCGCGACCTCGACGAAGGCGCCGACAAGCGCCCCGTCACGCCAGACCTCGACTTCGACCGCGAACGCGCGCGGTTCATCCTCCCGCTCCGCGAATGGACGCGCATCGGCGACCCCTTCGGCGCCGACCGCGCCAGCGGCCGGGTACACGTTGGCCTCGACTTCGTGCTCACGGGGCACGCCGGCGCGGACATCTTCGCCGCCTGCGACGGCACCGTCGTGGCATCGCAGGTTTCGCCACAGCTCGGCCGGTTCCTCGTCATCGATTGCGGCAGCGGTTGGACAACCGTCCACGGCTTCATCGGCGAACCGCTGGTGAAAGCACGCGACCGCGTGGAACGGGGCGTCAGCGTCGTCGCCCAGTCCGACCCGGCCGACTCGCCCTTCGCCGAACACCTGCACTTCGAGATTCGCTGGCGCGGCGTACCCGTCGACCCGGAGCGGCTGCTCGACCTGACGGGCCTGTCCTACACACCGACACCAACCGCGACGCCAGAGCCTTCGCCATCCCCTTCGCCCACCGCCACGAAGACGGGATCGCCGCCGAACCCGGGCGGGAACAATCCCACCGAGCCCGGCGGCCCGAAGGCAACGGCAACCCCTCCGCCGCCAACGGCGACGGCGACCCCGACGAACACGCCGCTCCCTACGCCGACGCCAACGAACACGCCGGTGCCGACACCAACACCTACGCGCACCCCACCACCGCCACCGCCTTCGCCGACCCGGCCGGTGCTGAATTAGCGCGAGCCCACCGCACCCAACAGCCGAACTGACGTAAGAAGCGTCAACGGGTAGGATTTCGGTGGCCGTGCCGCGCGCCGCCGCCACGCCCGATCGACGCAAATCCAGGAGCGCTCATGCCCACCGCACAACTTCGCGACATCCTCGTTCACTACGAAGAGGCCGGCTCCGGCGACCCGCTGGTGCTCATCATGGGCCTCGGAGGCGACCTCCAGGGTTGGGCCCTCCAGGTACCAGAGCTCGCGAAGCACTTCCGCGTCATCACCTTCGACAACCGCGGCGCGGGACGCACCAACGCTCCCGACCGGCCCTACAGTATCACCGGTATGGCCCGGGACACTGTGGCCCTCATGGACCACCTCGGCATCGCGAAGGCACACATCCTCGGCTTCAGCATGGGCGGCTACATCGCCCAGGAGCTCGCCCTCGCCCACCCGGACCGGGTCGACCGCCTCATCCTGCTCAGCACCGCACCGAAGATCGACGGCTACGGGCGCGTCGTGGTGCGCAGCCTCATCAATGCACGCCGGTCCAACATGAGCCGCGAACAGATCGTCCGCCTCACGTCGGCCTTCCTCTATAGCCCGGAGCTGCTGGACGACGAAGAGCGGTACGAGCGATCGATCCTCAACTCCCTCGCCAACCAGTGGCCCCAGCAGGACCACGCCTTCATCCGCCAGGCACAGGCGCTCCTGACCTTCGACGCCAGCGACCGCCTCGCGAACGTGAAGCAGCAAGCCCTCGTCGTTGGCGGCGTGGACGACATCCTCGTCCCCATCCGCAACTCCCGGAAGCTCGCCGAGCTCCTGCCGAACGCAACGCTCAAGGAGCTCCCCGGCGGCCATGTGGGCGCCATGGAACACCCCCACGAATACAACGCCGCCTTCCTCGAGTTCCTCGGTGTGGGCGCCGCAAAGGAAGCCGCCGAGACCGTCGCCTAGGATGGTAGCCGGAGATCGGTAGCCGGCAGCCGGGGATCGCTGGCGGGCAGACCGTTCGAGCACCCCTGGGCGCTCCGCGATTCGCCGCTGATGTCTGGCGACTGGCCGCTGGCGCGCGGCTATGATGCGGGTTCGCCCCAATATCTCTGCCGCAAGAGGTCGCGATGGCCGATTCGCGCCCCGGACTGTTCGAAACGATCTACACCACACGCGCGCTGCGCCGCTTCAAGCCAGACCCCATCCCCGAAGACGTCCTCTTCCAGGTGCTCGATGCCGCCATCCGCGCGCCATCGGGACAGAACGCACAGGACTGGCGATTCATCGTCGTCACCGACCCGGCAGTGAAAGCAAAGCTGCAGGAATGGTCGCTCCAAAGCTGAAGCCGCTACCAGTCGCGCTTCGCGGACCACCCCGAACTGCTCGAACCTGCCGCGGACCCAGCGCCTCTCGCTCAAGAGCGTGCGCGACCTGGCACACAACCTCGGCACGGTCCCCGCAGTCATCGTCGTCACGGGCCTGCGCGGCCGCCATTCGACGCCCGGCGGGAGCATCTTCCCCGCCGTGCAGAACCTGACCCTCGCGGCGCGCGCGCTCGGGCTCGGGAGCTCTATCTTCAACTTCCCGCTCGGACGAGTGGACGAACTGGTCGAGATGCTCGGCATCCCCCAAAACAACCAGGTCTACTGCCTGCTGCCGATCGGCTATCCCACCGGCCGGCAGGGCCCGGTACGCCGCAAGCCCGTGCGCGAAGTCGTGTATTGGGAGCGCTTCGGCGAGGAGTGGGAGTTTGCGGCAAAACAGCCGGAACAGGGCTGGCAAGAGCACTGGATCTGACCATCGGCCACGAAATTGACCCGCTGACGGCGCCCGCCCGGTTCGCGTAGACTCCCGCCCATCGAACCCAGGGAGGCCAGCCATGGGCAAGTTGGACGGAAAAGTCGTGATTGTGACCGGCGCGAGCCGCGGTATCGGCAAGACCATCGCCGAGGTGTTCGCCGCCGAAGGGGGCAAAATCGTCTGCGCCGCGCGGACGTTGAAAGAGGGCGACCATCCGCTCGAAGGGTCCCTCGAACACACCGTCAACGGCATCCGCGAGCAGGGCGGCGAAGCGGCCGCCGTAACCGCCGACATCAGCCAGTTCGACGACTGCGTGCGCCTCGTCGAACAGGCACACGAGATATACGGGCCGGTCGATGTCCTCGTGAACAACGCCGCGCTCACCTACTTCATCCCGGTGGCGGACTTCCCCGTGAGCAAGTGGCACCGGTCGTTCCAGGTCAACTTTCACGCAGCGTTCTACCTGAGCCAGCTCGCGCTGAAGGACATGCTGCCGCGAAAGTCCGGCGCGATTGTGAGCATTTCGAGCGGCGCGGCGATTGGCCCCGGGCGCGGCCCCTACCAGCCGGAACAGATCGGCCGCGGCGGCACGCTCTACGGCGCGGAGAAAGCCGCCCTCGAACGCTTCACCCAGGGCCTCGCGTCGGAGGTGTACAACGACGGCATCAGCGTCACCTGTGTGTCACCCTCGCAGGTGGTGCCCACGCCCGGTACGGTGTTCCACCACCTCGTCGACAGCATGGACGACCCACGTGGCGAACCGTCCGAGCTCATGGCGAAGGCGGCCCTCCTGCTCGCCACGGAGCCGCTGGACAAGGTCACCGGGCGCGTCACCTACAGCCAGGAGATCCTGAAGGAGTTCGGCTGGATCGACCAGGGCAAAGGCATCGGCTTCGAACGCCCCGGCTCCGGGTACAGCCAGATCTGAGTGCCGGGGACTTCGGACTTCACTCCGAAGGCGTGAGAGCCGATCTTCACATTAACCGTATTGCGGCGGGCCCCGGGGCGGTAGAATCGCCCGCGTGAGGAGAATCAACATGCGGTTTCGCATGCGGCACAACGGCATCCAGCAGCAAACCGGGGTAGAACATGCTACCGCAACCCCCGCCGTCGAAGAGCCGCCGGCTGCGCCGGGAGCACGAATGCCAGCGACCCCACCATCCATGGTGGCCGCGCGGCTCGGTGGGCATGGCCCAATGAAGAGCCAGGCCACCGGCAGCGACGCGCGCGCGGAACGCCTCGTGCGCCAGGTGCGCACCGAAGTAGACGAGCTCCGTCAGGCGCTGGGCCGCATGCGCGACACGCCCGGCGAGCTCACCGCGCTCGACCTCGAGGCGGTGGCGAACGACCCCGATGCGGCAGCGGCGCTCCCGCCCGTCCTGCTCGTACGGGCACTCCTCGAACAGCGCGAACGCAACACCCGGCTGGAAAAGAAGCTCGCGAAGCAGCGCGACCGCATCGAACTGCTCGAAGACCGCGTACGCGACCTGAAACAGGAGCGCGCGTGGCAGCGGGGCCGCCTTTCGACGCTCGACGACGTTATCGCCGCGCTCCACGCGAATCTCTCGGACCTTCGCCTCCACCGGGATGGCCGCGAACTGGAAGCGCCATCGGCCCCACCCATCGCACTGGACAGCCCGGCCGCACACGACGCGCCCGATGACGAACCGGCACACTTGCCGTGAGCCGCGCCGGGCGCTCCGCCGTTTTCTCCCGCCCGCCCCGGCGCGAAGCACTCGCCGCCGACCTCCGGCAGCTTCGTGTCGACGCCGCGGCACGCCACACCGAGTTGGACCTGCTCGTCGCGGCGCTCCGCGACCACGTGCGTGACCTCCGCATCGAGCGCGAACGGCTGCTCGCCGAAATCGCCCGCCTGCGCGACGACGCCCGCCGCAACTCCGCCCGCTGGCTCCACCACGGCTCGAAGCCGAACCGCTAGGCAGCGGCCAGCACCGGGCACAGCGCACCCGGCCCGGCAGGGGCCGTTGTAACGGTGCTGTAAGCGGGAACACGCACGGGCGAGTCTTCCCTCTACCAGCGACTTCTAGGATGAGGCCACCCGGCCGCGCGTCGGCGCAGCCCGGGGAGTTATGCCATGGAGAGACTGATGAGGACGAAGACGGTGATCGCAGGGGTTGCCGGCACCGCGGCAGCCGGGCTCGTCGCGGCACGGGCGATGCGCTCCAACGGGCACGCAACCGGCGCCGAACAGCGTATGAGTCAGCTCCAGCGCCACGTCAGCGACATGATCGCACTCGACCAGGACCTCCTCTCCGCCGTCCGCCAGCAGCTCTCCGACCAGCACGTCGAAGGGATGGCCGAAGCGCGCGACATCCTCGAGGAAGTGGAACGGACACTCGAAGCACACGTGGTCCGCCTCACGGAAGAGCTGGACGCCCTCGGCGGCCCCTCCGGTTCGGCACTCAAGAAGCTGGCCGCGGGCATGGCCGGCGCGGCCGCTGCGATCTTCGGCCGCATGCGCAGCGAACCCGTTTCGCGCATGCTGCGCGACAACTACACAGCGCTGAGCCTCGTCACCATCAGCTACTCCATGCTCCACACCACGGCCCTCACGCTCGGCAGCCAGACGCTCGCCGACGCCGCCCAGCTCTGCATGGAACAGACGACGCCCCTCGTGGTGCGCGTCAGCGACGCGATGCCGCGCATCGTCACCGTGGAACTGCAGCGCGAATCGATGCCGCTGCAGCCCGACGCCGCGAAGGAAGCGGAGGAGGCCGCGATGAGCGCGTGGCAACAGGGCGCACAACAGGAGCACCAGGCCTTTTAGCCCGCCATGGCCACGCGGCGTCTCCAGTTCGGCGCATTTCGCGGGCTCGCGCTCGGCCTCACGCTCTCAGTGGTGAACCTGCTCGGCGTGTTCCTCACGATCGTCGCATTCGGCGGACTGGGAGAATGGACAAGGGCGCAGTTCGCCGGCCTCTTCGGGCTCATCGAAGTCGCGACCGGCGCCGCCTTCGTCATCGGCCCGAACATCTGGCGGTTGGCCCACTCACACCCGCGCTGCTCCTCGTGGCGCTCTTCGTGTGCGTCGCCTCGGTCGGGCTTTCCATGGTCTTCGCCCGCGCCGGGTGTCGCCCGGCCCGGTCTCGATGTGTACGAGATCGTGGTCAAGCGCCCGCGCCACGAAGACTACGCGCTCCCGGCGGTGAGCCTCGGCGCCGCGGTGGTGCAGCTACTGCTCAACATCGGTTCGCTGCCTGCGGTGAAGCTGCTCCCGCCGGACGTGCTCTATCAGCCGGAGATGGCGCCCTCGGCGGAACTGCTCGCGTGGAGCGGACTCGTCTCGTTCGGCCTGCTGGCGCTCGGCTTCCTCGCCTGGTGGGGGCGTGTCGGCTGGCAGGCACCGCGCCCCCAGCAGCGCGAGGCCGACGAGTACGCCGCCTGAACCATCGCGCGCTACCAGGCCGCGAACACCACGACGTCCTCGATCGCGCCGTGATCGCCGGTGTCCACGAGGACGCGGCGCCCGGGGACCATTTCCGCCCCGGCGATACCCCGCGAGACCGCCACGCCATCCAGCGTCTGCGCCGCCGAGCCGTCGAGGCGCACCACCGCGGTGTGACTCCCCGCGTCGTAACTGACCACCTTCGCGCGATACAGCGCCATCTCGTCCCTCCTGGCTGTTGGTTATTGGCTGTTGGCTATTGGCACCGGGCCCATCACATCGCCCCCAGCCCAAGGGTGAGGTCGTAGCGGGCGCCCTGGGGGCCGCGGCGGTAGTCGAGGCCGTGGCTGAGGACGCGGTAGGGGGCGCCCTCGACGTCGACGACGTCGAAGAGCTCGGTTGCGGGGTGGAAGGGGGCGACGAGCTCGCCCTGGGGCTCGCTCCAGGCGTCGCGCCTGCGGGCGGCGGCGGCGGAAGCGGTCGCTTTTGCGTCGGTGGTGGCGTCGAGGCTGCGGAGTGGGCGCAGCCGGGGCCCGTGTTGGTAGACGCTCGCGTAGTCGGTGCTCTCGGCGTAGCGGTCGGCGCCCTGCAGGCGCAGCCAGTTTGCTCGAGGGGGCTGGTCGGCAAGCGTGAGCTCGGCGATGGGGTGTGCGCCTGGGCCGTAGGCGAAGGTGGGCGGGTCGCTGGGGGCGAAGCCACGGAGGTGCAGACCGGGGCGCTCGGCGGAGACGATGCCGTCGGCGGTGACGGCGCTGAGGCGGGCGAGGGCGCTTTCTGCGGACTCGCCGAGTTGCAGGGCGAAGGATGGTCGCTCGTTCCACTCGGGGCCGGTGTTGCTGGCGGTGAGCTCGAAGCCGGCGCGTGCGGCGATGCGGGTGGCGAGTTGCAGGCGGGTGAGGGTGTTGGGGGCGGTCTGCCAGGACTGTGGGGCGTGCCAGTGGTCGAGGAGGTCGCGTGCGCCGAGGGCATCGACGGTGGCGACGCGGCGCCCCTGGGCGGTGCGGTAGGTGACGCGGGTGATGATGAAGGTGGGTCCAAGGCCGAATTCCTCGGCGCCGCCGGGGCCGGAGGGGTAGCCGGGCAGGAGGGAGAGGGTGCCACCGACGGTGAGGGCGCCGGGGGTGAGGCTGGCGCTGGCATTGTCGAGCTCGACGGTGCAGCGGGCTCCGCTGGGGTCGATGCGGTAGCGGGCGCTCAACAGGGGGGCGGTGAGGTCGTGGGGGACGGGCAGGGAGGCGCGCCAGACGCCGTTGGGCGTGGTGGCCCATGCGTGGGCCTGGGCGAGGGTGATGGCGAGGCCGTAGGCGGACTGTGCTTCGTGTGGTGCGGGTTCTGTCCATGCGCCGAGGGCGCCGACGTTGAAGCCGGGGGTCGCGGTTTCCATGGCGCGGTTGTGGGCGACGGGTCCGGTTTCCTTGCGGAGGATGGTTGCGCGGAGGGTGCCATCGAGGGGTGCGAGGGCGGGTGCGGCGAAGGCGGTGGTTGAGCTGACATCGGCCTCGGCGATGGGGGTGAGGGTGCTCCAGGAGTTGGCGGGGAAGCCGCCATCGCCCATGAACGCGCCCCAGGCGCGCTTGTGGCCGGTGGTGGCCTCGGTGCCGGTGATGACGAGCTGGAAGTCGGCGGCGAGGTAGGTGGCGGCGAGGCCGGTGAGGGAGGCGACGCTTGCGGCGCGGGTCCAGTTGGTGCCGGAGGCGGCCCAGGTGGTGCCGGTGCGGCGGATGCGCTTGAGGGTGGTTGAGGTTCCGAGGGTGTAGAAGATGCAGGGGTTGCCGGCGGCGCCGAAGGCTGCGGCGATGCTGCCGATGTTGGTGGCCTCGGTGGTGAGGGTGAGGGGTGCGGACCAGCTGGCGCCGTTGTTGGTGGAGGTGCGGACGAGCAGGGCGGTGCCGGTGGTGTAGGCGAGGAGAATTTCGCCGGGTTTGGTGGCGAGGGCGAGGCCGGAGCCGTTGAGGAGGCCGGTGGTGAGGGTGGTCCAGGTGGAGAAGGTGGAGCCTGAGCCGGGGTTGGTGACGCGGGAGACGGCGAGGGTTCCGCTGGCGTTGCGCGCGCGGAGGAGTGAGCCATCGGGGGCGATGGTCGCGGCGTGTGGTGAGTCGGGTTCGGTTCCGGAGTAGAGGCGGGACCATTGGAGGAGTGCGAGGTTGCCGCGTTGTGCGATGGCGAAGGCGCGGAGTGCTGGGGTGCGCTGTGGGCGCTTCGCGTACTCCTCGAGCGTGGCGGTGAGGGGAATCATCGGCCAACCCCGGCCGCAAATGCGACGCGTTCGAACATGACACCAGCGTGGCCCGCTCCCGCTGCCGAACGCAGAGCCCCCGCTGGCACACACCGCGGTCGCGCGCCCACTACAATTCGCGCCATGGACTACACGCGGCTCCTCATCGCCCGCCACGGCCAGACCTATGGCAACGTCGAGCAGCTCATGTGCGGCCACTCCGAGTCGGAGCTCACGCCGCTCGGCATCGCACAGGCGCGGGCGCTCGGCAGGCGGCTCGCCAGCGAAGACATCGCAGCGGCCTTCGCAAGCGATCTCTCTCGCGCCCGCGAAACCGCCCGCCACATCCTCGACCCGCGCGACGTGCCCCTGGCGCTCGAGCCGCGGCTGCGCGAGATGCACTACGGCGAATGGGAAGCCCGCCCGCGCACCGAGATTTTCGAACAGTACCCGGAGCTGATCCGCGGCCTGGTCAGCGGCGAAGGCCATCCACCCGGCGGCGAAACGCTGGCTCAGCTCCGCGAGCGCACCGTGGCAGCCACGCGTGAGCTCGTGGCGCAGCACCACGGCAAGACCATCCTGCTCGTCTCCCACGGCAACGCCATCATGGCGCTCCTCGCCGAGCTCCTCGAAATGCCCGCACCTCGGCTCTGGTCGTTCCAGGTCGACAACGCCTCGCTGACGACGCTCCTGGTGTACGAAAGCGGGCACCTCACGCTCCTCGGCCTGAACGACGTGCGCCACATCGAGGGACTCCAGGCTGCCGCCGCACAGTAGCGGGAGGCTCCCGTGCGCCTATCGCCAAGTGCCCCGCAGCCAGACAATCGCCCCATGGCACAGCCATTCCTGAAGTGGGCCGGCGGCAAAGCGAAGCTCGCCCCCGCCATCATCAAACGGGCCCCGCGCTGGTTCCGGCGCTACCACGAACCATTCCTCGGCGGCGGCGCAGTCTTCTTCGCTATCGCCAAAGCCCAACCTCTCACGGGCGCCCACCTGAACGATGCGAACGAAGAGCTCATGGCCTGCTACCAGGCCGTTCGCGACCAGCCGGAGCCACTCCTCGCGCGGCTGGAGGCGCTCGCCGCCGCCTACCTGCCACTCGCCCACGAAGCGCGCGCCGAGCTCTACTACCGCGTGCGCGCGACCGTGCCCACATTGGCAATCGACCGTGCCGCCCGCCTCATCTTCCTCAACCGCACCTGCTACAACGGCCTCTTCCGCGTGAACGCGAAAGGCCAGTTCAACGTCCCCCACGGGCGCTACAGCAATCCCGCCATCGCCGACCGCGCGCGCATCCTCGCCGCCTCTGAAGCGCTCCGCGATGCCGAGCTTACCTCCAGCGACTTCGAGACCGCCTGCGCCGCGGCCGAACCAGGCGACCTCGTCTACCTCGACCCGCCCTACGTGCCGCTAAGCGACACCGCGAGCTTCACCGCCTACACCGCTCGCGACTTCGGCCCCAGCGACCAGCGGCGGCTGCGCGACGTGTTCGATAGCCTCTCCCGGCGCGGCGTTGCGGCCCTGCTTTCCAACTCCGCGCACGAAACGGTTCGCGACCTCTACCGCGACCGCGGCTATACGTTCGAAACGGTAGCGATGTCCCGCGCGGTCAACTCCGTGGGCCGCGGGCGCGCGCCCATCCCCGAGCTCCTCGTCAGCAACCTGGAGCACCCGGCAGTGCGCGAAGCCTTCGCAACACTCGCCCGGCACGCGTAGCTTCACCGTTCGCCGCCCCCGGTGGCCAACAGGTGACACGTTCACTCTCCTTCTCCCAGCGGTAACGCATCCGTCCACCGTCGTAACAGGCGATCGCCCGTGATGGCGTCGAAGTTACAGGTGGGCGGCCGGTCGAAGCCGGCAGCCGGGGGTTGCACCATGGCGCTGGGCTTTGAACAACTTCGACTGCAACTGGTCGCAGAGGCCGTGCGCGACTGGCGTGGCCAGCGCTTTCTGCCACTCTACGCCGCGGGCGTGCTCGCCGGCGCCGGCATCGGAATCGGCCTGACGGTCATCTTCGATGGCCCCGCCCCGGCGGAGCCCATCGCACCGCCCGTGACCCAGGGAGCACCAGCGGAGGCCGTCCCCGTAGCGCCCTTCGTGCAGCCAACCGGGGCGCCGTGGCCCGCCGAACCGGGACTCTCCGCGCTCGAAACACCACACGACCAGCTCGGCATCGACTACCTGTCGATCTTCGAACCGCTGCCCCCGCCGATCGTGACGCCAGCCGCCGCTCCCGCGGACCCCGCGCCGGCGCCCGTGAACGCTCCCGCCGCGGTCCAACCCGAGCCCGCCGCGCCGGCACCGGCCGCGGCCGACCCCGCCCCTGCCGCCGCCTCGCCAGCACGGCCGAACTTCTATATCCCGGCCCAGGTTGGCGGGAACGCCGCCGCCGAGCAGGCGCTGCTGGCCGGCATCAATGCCGAGCGCGCGGCCGCCGGGCTCGCGCCCTACACGCTCGACTCCGGGCTCACGCACATCGCCCGCATCCGCTCGCAGCAGCTCATCGACCAGGGCTATTTCGGTCACACCGACCCCTACGGCTACGGCATGTACTGGGAGCTCCTGCAGCACTTCGGCTATTCCTACGCGTGGGCCGGCGAAAACCTTGCCCGCAACAACTACGCCCTCGAAGAATCGGCCGGACGAGCCATCATCAGCCTGATGAACAGCGCCACCCACCGCGCCAACATCCTCGCCAGCGACTTCACCCGCATCGGCATCGGCGAAATCACCGACGCCAACGGCGTGCACTACTACACGATGATCTTCCTGGGGTAGGGCGGGCTAGCGCCCGCCGTGCCCGGGTGATGTCGTTGCTCCCTTTTCTCACCGTAAAGGAGAGGGCGGCGAGGTGAGGGAAGCCTCATCACCGGTGGTGTGGCGTGGTACTACGGTCCCGAGGCCGCAGTGGGCCTCGACTACCAGGCACGGCGCACGGGACACGGGGCACCGGGCACTCCGCGGCTTAGACCTCCGCCGGCTCCGACGACGACCCCGCCAGCAACTGGCGCAGAGCCTGCCGCGGGCCGGGCAGCGAGTTCCGGTTCCGCAGGTAGAAGATGGTCACTGGCACCGCCGCGGATACGCCGATGAGCACCACACTGATCCCTCGCGCTGTCCACGAGCTATCGAACGAGTCGCCGAACCCAACGACGACCGACGTCGGCACAATCGAGCCGAGAAACACGAGGAAGATGAACAGCCGGAAGGACATGTTCGTGAGCCCCGCCGCATACGCCGCGAAGTCGAACGACACGGGCATCATCCGCCACCAGAACACGATTTGCGGACCCATGTCCTGCGCGATGCGGTCGATCCGCGCAGCCGCGTCTTCCCCCACGAGCCGCGGGATAAACCTGCGGCCGAACTTCCGCGAAATCACGAAGATCACCGCAGATCCGATGAGCTGCCCGATGATCGAGTAGACCACGCCAAGGAACGTCCCCCACACGATCCCGGCGGCGATCATGAACGGCGGATTGGGGATTGGCGCGAAGACCATCGCCACCGCCAGGACCGTGATCAGCAGGATGGGACCCCAAACGCCGAGGCCATCGACCCAGTCGCGCACATCCTGGGAGTCGATGTCGCCCATCATGAGTTCGAGCACGATGAGCGCGCCCGCGCCACCCATCGCCAGCAAGCCGAGCACCCGTCGCCGCACGGCCGGGTTTCGCAGCAGCGGCGTCCCGGGCGGCACTTCCCGCTGCGTCGCCTCCTCGCCCCGGATGAGGTCGCCGAGTTCGCCCCAAACAACGTAGGCCGTGACCAGCGCAAGGCCGGCGGCAATGCCCTTGCTCTCGATGAGCCAGTAGGCGGCGCCACCCACGGCGAGCCCGGCGACGATGCCCAACGCGGCGGCTACCTTCCCTCGCATGCGCTCAGATTGTAGGTGTACGAGCGGCGCAGGCGACAGGCGCGGGAAAGGCCCCTTCCTGTTCGCATCCTGTTCTGGTACGAAGCTGACATCGTGATAGACTGCGCCTCTTCCAAGCAGGGGGAAATTTCTATGCATGTCCAACTAACGGACTTCCTCCGGGCCCAGTGGCCGGACGCGGAGGAAATCATGATCGAAGAGTTCGCTGTCCTCGCCGGCGGCTACTCACAGGAGACCTACCGCTTCGATGCGCGTGTGCGGCGCAGCGGGCGCGAAGAACGGCTGCCGCTCATTCTTCGCAAGAATCCACCCCTCGAAGCCGACATCCTGCCCACGAGCCGCGAACAGGAACACCGCATCCTCTGCGCCGTGAAGCAGCACACCACGATCCCGGTCTCCACCAGTTATTGCGTGGCCCACGACCCCGCCATCCTCGGCACCCCGGCGATGGTCATCGAGCGCGTCCGCGGCAGTGGCCAGGTCTCCGACCTCTTCAACGGTGGACCCGCCGCCACCCAGGCAGAGAACGTGGCCACCCAGCTTTGCGAAAAGATCGCCGAGCTCCACCTGGCCGACCCGAAGAAGATCGATCCCGATGGCGCTCTCGCCGATCCACGGGGCGTCGGCATCGATGTCTCGTCGTGGGACCGCTACATGGAGAGCACCTTCGATTACTACATCCGCGGCTACGACGAAAGCGACTTCAGCCCGCTCCCAAACGTGCTCGACACCTACCTCGCCATCCGCCGGAACAAGCCGCGGCCGCTCCAGCTCTCCGTCGTCCATGGCGACTTCAACCCCGCCAACTTCCTCTATGAAGATGGCAACCTCACCGCCCTCATCGACTGGGAGAACTGCCACATCGGCGACCCGCGCGAGGACCTGGGCTGGATGAAGCACATGGACCTGCTGAGCAACACCAACGTGTTCGGCTCAGTCAAGGAGAACGGCGGCTTCCTCGGCCACTACAACAAGATCACCGGCTTCAACGTCACCGAGGAGGAGGTCGAATACTTCCGTCTCTTCGGCGCAGCGAACATCGCCATCCCCGTGCTTGGCGCCGTGAAGAAGCGCGTCGACCGGAAGCACACGGAGCTGCTCCACCTCTACCTCATGCAGCCGATCCTCGTCTCGGCCTTCGCATGGGCACAGATGCTCGGCTACCCGATGCCCGCCGGAGGAGAATAACGTGTACACCGCCCCCACTACCGACGACCTGATCGAGGGTGTGATCATCGCGCTGGAGCGGGACATCCTCCCCGCGTGCACCAGCCAGAAGGCGCAGGTCGGCGTCGTCATGGCCCAGGCCGTCCTGCAGATGGCCCGCCAGATGATCCCGGTGCAACTCCAGTACATGTGCGAAGAGCACAACCAGATGACCAGCCTATTCCGCGAAATCGGCGAACTCATCGGCGACACACCCGGCCCCGAAGCCGACCGCATCCGCGAACTGGCCCAGAAGTTCGGCAACCGCCAGCAGTTCCCCGTCGTGCCGCCCACCACCGAAGTCATGGAGAGCCACCGCGAGCTCGCACAGGGGCTGGTCGACGCCATCCGCAACCTCGACGTGCTGATCGTCCAGGGCAACGACGGCGCGAACCAGGCTATCCTCCGCTTCCGCGAGCAGTTCGGCCCGCGCATCGCCCGCGACTTCGCAACGATGGTGGCCGGCGCCGGGATGGCCGGCCGCGGCTAGCGGAACGGCACCGGGACACCGCGCACGGCGCGGCCCGCCGCGCCCTACACCACCGCTCGCAGCGCGACGAGCCTCTCCTCCAGCTGCCGGTGCGCGGAGTCGATCTCCCGCCGGAAGTCGCGGTACTGCGAGACATTACGCTTCTGGACGGCGGTACGGCCGCGTTCGAGCACGGCCAGGTACTGCTCCAGCGCGGCCTCGAACTCCTCGTCGAGCCTGATCAGTGCCTCACCCCCGGGCGGGTCGAAGGCGATAAGGTGCTTCGCCAGGCAGGCACTCTCCCCCGCGTACGCCACGAACTCCTGCCGGAATTCTGGTGCCCTCGAAAACCTGCGGCCCGGCCAGCGCAGCCCAAAGTCGTCGGTCAACGCTTCGAGCCGCTCGACCCCCTCCCGGAGCGCGTTCGCATACGTAAACACCTCATCGCGCCGCGAAGCGGCCGTCACCGTCGGCGTTGGGTCGACACAACCGGGCGCTGACGGCAGGTTGCTGCCACCCCCACACGCGAGGAGCAGCGGCGCAAGCAACACGGCGGCCACGAGTGTTCTCGGCGCTCGCGCCTTCACCCGGCGAGACCCCGCAAGTACTCCGCCGCTGCGCGCACCGCCTTCCCGCGGTGGCTCACGGCGTCCTTTGCGTCGTCGCTCAGCTCCGCCGCCGTGCACCCGCCTTCGACCACGAACACGGGGTCGTAGCCGAAGCCGCGTTCGCCACGAAATTCGTGGCCAATCCACCCCTCGAACGTCGCTTCGAACGTGCGAA
>JALOAP010000434.1 GCA_023228745.1 Dehalococcoidia bacterium
GTGCGAGTTCGGGCTGAGGATGCAGACGCGGTCGCCCTTCTCGATGCCCAAATCTAGAAGCGCGTGGCCGAGCTGGTTGCATCGCTCCTGGTACTCCCGGTAGGTGAATCGCAGGTCCTTGTCGACAATCGCGGTCTTGTTCGGGTAGAGCTTGGCCGCGCGGCGCAAGAAATCGTTGACGAGCAGCGGTACTTCCACGGGGGCCCTCCCATCTCTGCAGTGCGTGGGATTCTAGCGCAGGCCGGGAGGCGCCGGGGAGTGCAGCCCCGGGGCTCACCGATGCTTTCCCCGCGCGACCCGGTCGTATTGGTCATCGACGCTCACGTTGTCCTCACTGCCGGCTTAGTCACCACGAACTCGACGCGTTTGAACTGCCTGCGGGGCGTTTCCGTGGCCCGACCGGCGTTCGTCGCCCCATGCGACTCTCCCTCAACGGTGCTGCAACAGCGCCTTGCCATCGTCCTTTCCCAAACATTAGGAAAGGATTATCAACGTCATGGGCAGCGAAGTGTGCAAACCCATTGCGGCCAGTGAAGTTCCCGCTACTCTTGCCTGCACGTTCTGTCGGCAGGCCGTCCGCGCATCGGACGACCTCATGCAGCTCGCGAACGTGATCTTTGCGCATACGGAGTGTGCGATGGCCGCCCCGCGTCGCCGCTCCAGGAGGCTCTGATGGTAGGTGCGGAACTGGGCGAAAACCGTCGGTGGCTCTTGCACAGCCACCTCAACGGCGTCGCGAAAACTGAGCATGCCGACACACACGCGCGTATCGATGCGCTGCTCGTTTACCGGGATCAGCTCACTGCTGAACTCCAGGAGGTACAGGCCGAACTGGCCGGCCTTGCACGCCTTCTCCAGGGTGCGCCTTCGTCCCCATAGCAGATCTGGACTCGCTTTTCCCTGCGCTAGATCATACTCTCCCCTATACTTCGCTTCGATGACCCGAATCGGGTTCAGGGCGATTCCGGCAGGGAGGGATTGTATGAAGGTATCCGTGAACCACGATCTGTGTGAGGGACACGGCAAGTGCGAGGCGTCTGCGCCCGCGGTGTTTGAAGTCCGGGACGATGACTTGAGCTACGTGCTCGTCGACGACGTCCCCGCCGACCAGGTCGATAACGTAGAGAAGGCCATCCGCCTCTGCCCACGTGCCGCCATCGCCTGGGTGCAAGAGTCGTAAACGCGTCCCAAATTATTTGTTCCGCACCATCGACCGACCGGTAAGAAACGCAGGGAGAACCAATCAGATGACGACTGCTGCAGGCACCCTAACGCTTGATCAGATCAATCTCGCCTACCCAGACCTCTTCGAACAGGGGCGGCACCACGAAGCATTTCGTCTCCTTCGCCGCGAACGGCCTATCCACTGGAATGAAGGCACCGAGGATATCAAGGGGTTCTGGTCTGTGGTCCGGTTCGATGACGTCGTTGCCGTCTCGCGCCGGCCCGACGTCTGGAGTTCGGAGCGTGGCATCGTCTTTGCCGAGCCCCGCGACGAGCAGGAAGCCACCCTCGCCGCGAACGGCAATGGCAAGATGCTCATCACCATGGACCCGCCCCGTCACGTCCGGCTCCGCCGGCTGGTGAACAAGGGCTTCACTCCGCGCGCCGTCGCTGCAATGGAAGAGCACATCCGCGGGATCACGGAATCTGTCCTCGATGACATCGCCGAGAAGGGCGAGGTCGACTTCGTCACCGAAGTCGCGGCGCTCATCCCGCTGGCCGTGATTTGCGAAATGATGGGCGTACCGAAGTCGGAATGGCAGCTCATGTTTACGCTCACCAACAAGGTGCTCGGCGGGGGCGATCCCGAGTACCAGACCGACGTGCCAGAGGAGCAGCGCGGCACTCCCGAAGCGGCCCGCATCACCGGAAACATGGGCACGATGCAGATGTTCGGGTACTTCGCCCAGCTCCTGCAGCAGAAGCGCGCCGAGTCGAGCGAGGACCTGATCGGCCTCCTCGTCGGCTCCGAGGTGGACGGTGAGAAGCTGACCGACGAGGACATCCTCTGGTTCTGCTTCCTCCTCATCCTCGCCGGCAATGAGACCACTCGAAATGCCATGAGTGGTGGGCTGCTCGCGCTCTTCAACAATCCTGACCAGCGCGAAAAGCTCCAGGACGATCTCTCGCTCCTCCCCTCTGCGGTCGAGGAGATCATTCGCTATGTCTCCCCGGTCACGCACATGGCCCGCATCGCCATGCAGGACACCGAGGTCGGTGGCGTGGAGATGAGGAAGGGCGAGCGCGTCGTCATGTGGTACCCGTCCGCGAATCGCGACGAGAAGTACTACCCGGACGGGGATGTCTTCGATATCACGCGGAGCCCCAACGATCACATCGCCTTCGGCATCGGCGAACATTTCTGCCTTGGCGCCGGGTTCGCCCGCCTGGAGATCAAGTTACTCTTCGAGCAACTCCTCACCCGCTTCCCCGACATCCGCCAGGCTGGCCCCGAGGAGCGCCTCCGCTCGAACTTCATTGGTGGGATCAAGCACCTGCCCGTGGCCTTCACGCCGGAGAAGTAACACGTTCGCGCTCCCGCCAGAGAGGGCCGGCAATGCCGCCGGCCCACAGCCTTCTATCTCGGGGTGTCAACCTGCGGTTGCCCCAGGGGATCCCGCCCTGGGCCAGCGTGAGTCCGCCGAAGTCTGGTCGTCGTAAGTTGCTGAACGCGGTCCCGCTGGCTCCCTCAGTCCTGGAGGATGCGCGTAATCGGTTCCACCGACGCGTCCTCGCCGGTAAGCGTGACCTCGCCGGTATCGCGAAGCTCGTCCAGCGACCGCCGGAAGTCGGCGAAGTGGCGCAGCATCACGCCGAGTTGGATGTACACCTTGAACCCCAGCGCCTGTGCCTCGACTGGGGTCACCAACCACGAGCTCAGAAGCTGCGGGATGCCCTCTAGCTCTGCGGCCACGCGCTCGATGTCTCCGCGCGTCTTCAGCCCGTCTACGAACAGCAGGTCGGCGCCCGCGTCGCGATACGCCCGCGCCCGCGCCACCACATCATCCCAGCCGTTCGGCGCCAGGGCGTCCGTGCGCGCGATGATCACCGTCGACGAGTCGTCTCGCGCCGCAAGTGCCGCTCGAACCTTCGCCACCATCTCGGCCACCGGTATCACGCGCTTCCCCTCGAGAAAGCCACACCGCTTCGGCCACTCCTGGTCTTCGATGTGGAGCGCTGCGACACCTGCACGCTCGTAGACGCGCACCGTTCGCGCGACGTTCTCTTCATTGCCATAGCCGGTGTCCGCGTCGGCAATCACCGGCACATTCACCCCTCCGGCGATCCTCGCGGCATTCGCTGCCATCTCGCCCAGCCC
>JALOAP010000433.1 GCA_023228745.1 Dehalococcoidia bacterium
TTCTTTGTCGGTTACGGACGTAGTAATCCCTGAATCGACAAAGAAGGAGTCCTCGATGTCAACCGGAAGACGGGTGGCAAACTTTTCGATATACAGCTTATCCGCTGAATCGATTGTTCGCTTTACAGTAATCCATACATCGTCCTCATCAGTCGAAGGCGTTACACAGACCGACAGGACGGACCCGTCTATCGGGCAATCAAACCACGCCACGACATTTTGTTCCCGGTCATACACCATACCGATCAAAGAACCGTCTGTCAGAACGCACCAGTCAATCGGATCGGGATTTCTCTGATGAGCCGTACAGATAATGCCGGTTTCTGTAATATGTTCGGCCAGCGAGGTCATGTCATTTGATACATATTTTCCTTCATATTCCCCGACCGTCATTTCCCGTATTTTCCGCCCTACATAATCGACAAACAGAATGACATCGTTTATTTTCTGCGGCTGCATATTTTTACTGCCATGGGTCGATTGCTGTTTGACTCCGAAATTGGTCGGCGATAAGGGCGTATCCAATTTGTTTGAACCGATCTTCCATTCGTCGCCAGCGGTTCCGGCAAGCAGGGAATCGAGCGATTCTACCCAATGCACTTCATTCGTTGTCGGGATAGACACCTGAAACGAATCAGCATCCTTGACGCCTGAATCAAATCCTTCGTAATGGTCTGTTTGGCTCAACCATACCATATTCGGAAGGCCGGGGGATCGCGTATAGGACGGCAACCGCCAGACGTTCGTAAAATCCCATCCGGCATCCGTGAACGTGGATTGGGTCTTCATTAGAGTTGTGGATTTGCCAGTCGCCGACCCGCCATCGGTGGTCCACCCGGACGTTTCATTGTCATAGAAACAGTTGGTATGGGTTCCAAGTGTTTTCAGGCCGCAGAAGCCGCCGCCGTTCGTGGGGGTGCCATCCGCATAGACAGCCCCGACAGAATAATCATTGTCAAGTACGGATGAAACCAGTTGCATTTCGCCGACAAAGCCACCGATTCGCATATCGGCATGGCCGATCCCGCTGGACATACAGACATTCCCTTTGGCGTAGCAGTCCTGAATGGTTCCGGCCGCCAGGCATCCGACAAAGCCGCCGACATGATTTACCGTCGCATGAGTGCTTTTGCTGTCTACATTACCAGTGGCCCCGCATTCTGTAATATTTGACACCGCCTCATTTCGTCCGACAAAGCCGCCGACATAGGCCGCCGAAGCCGAAAGATTTTCTACGTCTACGGAGCATATATTTTCATGGCAACTGGATGCAGTGGCATTGTTTAAACCAAAAAATCCGCCAATCGCATTAAAGGCCGATGTCGTAACACAATTTGCCTGGATCTTCCCGGACGCGGAACATCCTGCAAATAAAGAATCGCTATCATACGCATATCCGCAAAATCCGCCGACATAAGTTAGACCCGCCGTTGAATCATAATCCAAATCAATCAGCACGGAAACGATGCAGTTTGTGAATTGGGCCGCTCTTTCTTTCCCAACGAAACCTCCGATATATTTATCCGCCGATTTGTCAGTTGTATCCCGGACAATTCCCGAAAATCGACAATCGGTAAACGTCAAAAAACCATCGTGTCCATCGCCGTCTGCGTATCCGATCACTCCGCCGAGTCCGTCCGACTCATTGGTTCCGCGTACAATGCCTGACACATAGACATTGGAATACGCCATCACGCCCGTTAAACCCAGCGTATTCAGACCGGCAACGGCCCCTACTCTGGTACCCCCGGATATATCGACATTGACCATGCGCAGGTCTTTGATGAATCCGCCCGCCGTGTGGCGAAGGATTTGAGAAAACATGCCGACAGTCGTAGAACCGGACGCCCCGTTTTCGGAGGTTCGATTGATGTATAGATTGCTGATGGTATATCCATTACCGTCAAAAGTTCCGGTAAATGTCCCGACTGGATCAAACCCGTAGTAGTAATTGGAATAGGCCCCGGTTCCCTGATTCCATGACCGGGTTGCGGAAGCGTCAATGTCATTTCCAAGAGCAAAACTGGCGGATGGATAATCCTCCATTTCCTGAAGTTGGGCGACCGTTGTAATAATATAGGGATCGCCGACTGTTCCAGCCCCTGTACCACTATACGCCATAACAAAATTCCTTTTTTATAAAACCAATTCCGGATAATCCGATGCCGAAAATTCTTCATCCGCCAAAGAACGAGAGGCCCCGGCATAAACTGACCTTCCCTCAAAGAAGCAAAACGATCCGGGATACCCGCGGCTTTCTGACCATGCCCCCTCATGCCACCTTCTTGTGGCAGACGTAGAGGCCAGTTGCGAATAAACCTCCACCGAAGCCGTAAAGGAATTCAGGACGGCCAAAACTTTGACGATCCCGGATTCATAAGGTTCATCGATGCTTAAATCACCGTAAAACCCGGCCGCATCCGCTGAATATATACGATGTTTTGCGGTTTCAGATTCTTCTTCATAGGACGAGTTTACATTTTGGTTAGCACCTGAATTTCCTTTCCATTCCTTCAGGGTTTCCCATCCGGTATTGTTTTCGTTTCTCTGCCAAGTTATGGTTCCCGTCCAGGTTCCCCGCGTAATTAGGTTGTATTTTCCTTTTCCTCGAATTTCGTCGCTTGTCCCTGAATTTGTTTGATAGACGTGTTTTGTGGCTCTGGAATGAACCAATTTGAACAAAGCCCCTTCGTGGCCCGGCAGGAAAATACTGCTGTTGGAAGTCAGGATTCCGCAAGAACCGGGTTCAGTTACATCACAGGCCAATGTTGTTGTGGATGGATTGTCAGGGTCAATCAGATCGTTGCGCGTCAGGAATGGGCCATCCCGAAAATCAATCACATTCAATTCAAAAGTGTATACGCCCGTTCTCGTTAATTTGCGGGGCGCATACAGGGGATGGACGATCCACATCGTATCAGCAATTTGTTTGAATTTTAATTGGTACAGGTGTTCAGCCGCATACGGAGTCGAAATCCATACCTCGTTGCTGTCTCCATCCTCCAGAATCGAATCGCCATAGTAAAACCGGGCGTAGTAATTTCCCAATTCAACCATATAGGCGACCGAAACCGAATAGATAAACGGAATAACGATGACGGTATCGTTGGCCGCTCCGCCCGGCGCAAGCGTAGAATCGTAAATATATTTCAGGCCCGGCCGCCGTGTGGCACATCCGTATTTTTCGGGGATCATATTTTCGAGGCGACGGCAACCGCTTCCGTAAGCATCCGTATCGACTCGGTTGTCGATTTTCGGAGAAAGCTCCCCCTTGTTGAACGTGATGAGCGGGATGTTTGCCATTAAATATAAATCCTTGTTT
>JALOAP010000435.1 GCA_023228745.1 Dehalococcoidia bacterium
TGTTGAAATTATATCAGGTATAAAATATTGGTTGGCGAATCATCCCAGCGCGGCGGGAATCGTGTATTTGATGGCCGACTCGGGGCAGCCACTGAAATATCTCCTAAACCCCGGATATCCAATCATGTGGGCTAACAATCCTAGCGGACTCACATCAGCGACGTACCGTATCGCGATTGCGGGGTGGGGCGAAGTGGTCGGGGGCGGCGGCGCGGGGCGGCTGATCGGCGCAAAATCGCGACTCATCGGCGGGCCATCGCCACTGATAGGCGGGCCAAGTCCGCTCATAGGGTGATCTCATGGAAGTCTACCAAGCCGGAGAAACGGTTTACTGGCAATTCAACACCAGGGACGGCGATGGTGCTCCGATAACCTTCGCCGGATCTCCAGCGGTAGCCGTCCGGAAAGACAACGGCACTACCACAGACACCGACGGCGTAACTCTGACGGTGGACTCTGGCTCTGTGACGGGCCTACATACTCTCAGCATCGACACCTCGCAGGATGAGACTTTCTACGCTACCGGCCATGAGTTCTTTGTGATTGTCACCTCTGGAACTGTCGATAGTACGTCGGTTGTCGGTGAGGTAGTCCATCGGTTCCGGCTCGGGGAGGTTCCGGCGGACGTCCAAGCCTGGGACGGCGGAGCAGTGCCGAGCCTCACGCCCCTTTCCAGCATCGCCGACATCCTCGAAGACACCGGTACCACCCTCCCGGCTGCTATAGCTCTTCTCGCAACGGCGGCTGCCCTGTCGGCGCTCGACGGTAAGGTGGGCGGTCTCAACGACCTCAGTGCCGCCGAGGTCAACGCTGAGGTAGATCAGGCCCTCGCCGACTACGACGGCCCGACGAAAGCCGAACTGGATTCCGGGCTGTCGGGACTGTCGATCCCGACCGTAACCGAGATCAATACAGAACTTGAGACAGAGCACGGCGCGGGATCGTGGGGGGCTCAGGGGTCTTATACCATCACTCCGACCACGCCGTTGACCAATTCAGAAACTGGAGCTGCGATATCAGGAATGATAGTTAAGATATATTCTGATTCTGCTAGAACTGAAATTATAACTCAGGAAACTAGCGATACCGAAGGCTCGTTTACCGCCCACGTTACCGCTCCTGGGACGTATTATCTGAGGGCAACGAAAGAAGGATACCAGGATCTTGAATGGACGGAGGTGGCGTCCTAATGCCATCGGTTACGCCAGTTACGGCTACTGGATCTATAAGTATCGATGTGTATATTGATGCGTATTGGTCAGGCTTGAGAACGGCGTTGAACGATCTCGATACCTCTCTTTTGACGAGCTTGAAAGCTCAAGCTACCGCCCAACTTGGAAACTACGATACCTCCAGCCTTTCGACCGACGAACTATACGCCGTGAACGCTTTGATAGTGTGCATCGAGGCGGCTGGGATGTCGGCTCTGAGCGAATGGTCGGAAGACCGCCACTATTCGCAGACCGTCGCGAAGTTGAACAAACCCGCATCGGTAGATCCTTGGATAGGCGAGTTCAACCGCAAGATGGCTAGGTGTCGCTATTCTGGAGAAGATGGTGTCAAAGCTGCACGGTTTGCTCACAAGTGGCGTCGCCCGTCGGTTCATCTGGCTCCGAGACTTGATCAGGTCGCGATCCCCGGTATAGATTCCGAAGCCTCCGATCTGAGACCGGACGACTTCGAGGACATGGATATGGAGGGGCCATAGATGATCGGGAATAAGCAGATCCTGATCCGGTCCCTCACATCTTATTTTTATTCTGGCGGAGATTGTAGCGACGAGGAAGCAGAGTTCCAACCCCCTACTGGAGGATGTTATATCCGGTGCGAAGTTGAAGCCGGTGGGGATGGGTCGGTCACGATCGAAGGTACTTATGGAGGGGAAGACGTAGACGAGACCCTAACGAGCTTCGATTCTGAAGGTGCGGCGATCGGAACTCAGAGATTCGATACCATAACCGCTATCAGCGTAACGCTTGAGGAGGGGACGGATTCCGTAACGGTATATCCAGCTTCCGAAACCGGCGATATTATAAATTATACGACATATTCAGAATCGTATGTGAGGATCAACTGGAAGTACACCTCCAGCACATCGGCAAACAAGGTCATGATGAATGTCGGGGGAAAGCAGATAGAAGCCGAAATCGAGATACGATACAATAAAAACCAAAATATAAATCTTGACGACTTGCTGTACATCGATGGATCGTGGTTCAAGGTGGATCTGATCCAAGAAGCATCGAGGGCAACAAAGTTGGCTTATCTCTCGAACACGGGGGCGGTTTCATGAAAAAGATAATTTTGTTATTTTGTATAGCGTTGATGGGAATGGCAGGGGCCGATACCTACAATCAGGACGTTGCAGGTGAGGGCAAAGTCTTCTCAGACTTCAGGTTAGACGATTCTCTCGGTGACGTGATCCGAGGAAACGGAACTGGAATAGAGATAGGAAGGCAGGTTACGGCTGGAGAATCTGAAGACAAGATTTTCTCCGGGTTCCGGATGACAGGTGAGGCCGGAACTTTCCGAGCGTGGGGCATGATGGGTGGCGTCTCTCATAGCGTCTCCATCAACGACGCCACCGCAATCGACGCCACCGTTGCATTCCGATCTACAACGACTGAAACGCTCGATTCAATCGATGAGGTGAACGGAACCATTTCTGGCGGCATGTCGGTCATCAAAGCCAACTTCACCGGGAATGCTGAGGAAGAAGTGATCGGGTTATCGGGCGGTCTTCATTCCAGGCCCGTGAAACTCGGAGAGACCGAGCTTAAGGGAACTTTCCATATCGAAAGCGGGGTGACGGTATAATGACTGGATTTGATTGTTGTGGGGGCGGCGACAAGGCAGACGAACTAATCGAGAACTGGCTGCCTTGTATCGAGCCTCCAGCCGAAGCGAAGATGGTCAACAAGATCTGGATTAAGTCGGGCCACACGCTGAAAGACCTTGTGGATGTTTCGACTTTTCCGCCGAAGGTGAACGAAGGCTTGTACGCTGAGATCATGAAATTATATCCGAAAGATGGGATATTATTCAATGACGGCACGGGAAGCGGTGGCGACATGACGAGGGAAGACTGGCAAAAGGCGAACGGTGCCGATCCGTTAGCACAACTTGCATGGCAAAGGCGCAAGAGGTGATCGTATGGGAAAAGTGATCGATAAGGCTACCGGAGACGTCCTAGCAGAGTTTGACAAGGAAGAGGACGGCATCTTCCTGAAAGAGAAGTATCGGAACGAAGGATATCACGTCAAAATGGAGTGGTGAGATGAAATTAAGTACTCGGCTCTTGTTGACTCTCATTTCAACCT
>JALOAP010000436.1 GCA_023228745.1 Dehalococcoidia bacterium
AGATGTATACGTTCTTGATGAGCTGCTGCGTGATGGACGAGCCGCCTGTGCCGGTGCCGATGCCCCCGCCTGCGTAGTTCTCCCACGCTGCCCGGAAGAGGCCGCGATAGTTGATGCCGGGGTTATCCCAAAAGCTGTTGTCTTCGGTCGAAACCGTCGCCTCGAGCACCCACTTCGAAATGTCCTCGAGCTTCACCGGGTTCAGTAGTTGCGCGTCCGCGTTCGGCAGCGACCCGAGCTCTTCGCCGTTCCGGTCGAAAATTGTCGTGAGGCCAACGTACTGCTGGCGCAGCTTCTCCTCGATCGGGACGTAGTCCTCAGCGTACGACTGGTAGACGAAGAAGAGCGCGCCCAGCGCCCCCGCGGCACCGATGGACGCGAGGGCCGCGAGCGCAAGCCCCGCCGCCAGCAGAATCCGGGCCGGCGAACGACGCCGCGCAGTCCGGCGCTCGTTGAGCAGGCGGCGCTTTTGCCATGAGTTCATCGGATTCCTCCCCGCACTGCATAGCGCTGCACACGGGTCTGGATCTCACCGGGCCTCATCAAGCGGAGCGTAACAAAGCTCTTGCAAGACGCTATCCGTGTGGTAAAGGGCACGGCAGTGTACCCTCTCCGTATGTCGCTCACCCCTGACGATGTCCTCCACATTGCGCGCCTGGCGCGCATCGCGATGACCGGCGACGACGTTCAGCGGTTCGCCACGCAGCTCTCCGGCATCCTCGACCATTTCGAAGCGCTTTCCGCGGTCCCAACCGATGACGTCGAGCCCACGGCGCACCCGCTCCCTCTCTCTAACGTCATGCGGGCCGACGAAGTTGCACCGTCGCTTTCGCCCGAAGAAGTCCTGGCCAACGCACCAGAGCGCGAAGACAACTATTTCCGCGTGAGGGCCGTGCTCGAATGACCGATCTCTGGAAGCTGAGCGCGCACCAGGCCCACGAGGGCCTCCGGGAGCGCGAATTCACCGCCGTCGAACTCACGGAGTCCGTACTCGACCGCATCGAACGTGTCGAGCCCCGCGTCCACTCCTTCATCACTGTCACCGCAGACCTCGCTCTGGAACAGGCACGCGAGGCAGATGTGAAGCTCGGGACCGGGACTGCCACGCCCCTCACCGGTATCCCCGTCGCCGTGAAGGACCTCATTGTCACGAAGGGCGTGCGCACCACGGCTGGCTCGAAGATTCTCGAGAACTTCGTTCCACCCTACGACAGCCACGTGTACGAAGAGATGCGCCGCGCCGGCGCGGTGATGGTGGGCAAGGCCAACATGGACGAATTTGCCATGGGCTCGAGCACCGAGCACTCCGCGTACGGGATGTCGCGAAACCCGTGGAACACCGACCTCGTGCCCGGGGGAAGCTCCGGCGGTTCCGCTGCTGCGGTCGCCGCCGGCGAGGCCCTCATCGCACTTGGCAGCGACACCGGCGGCAGCATCCGCCAGCCTGCGGGCTTCTGTGGCGTTGTCGGGCTCGACCCCACGTACGGGCGCGTCAGCCGCTACGGCGTCATCGCCTTCGGAAGCTCGCTCGACCAGGTGGGGCCCATTGGCCGTGATGTCGAAGATGTCGCGACGATGCTCGATTGCATCGCCGGGCACGACGACCGCGACAGCACAACCAACCCTGAGCCCAAGCCCGACTACCGCCACTACCTCGGCCGCGATATCCGCGGGATGAAGGTCGGAGTGCCGAAGGAGTACTTCGTCGAGGGCATCGAGCCGGGCGTACGTGCCCGCATCGAAGAGGCGCTGAAGCAGCTCGGGGCCCTCGGCTGCGAAATCGACACGGAGGTGTCGCTCCCAAGCACCGAACACGCGCTCGCGGTCTACTACATCATCGCCCCAAGCGAGGCGAGCGCGAACCTCGCCCGCTACGACGGTGTGAAGTACGGCTACAGCGATCGCTCGGGGAGCTCCATGTGGGAGAACATGGAGCAGACGCGCGCGACCGGGTTTGGCGCCGAGGTGAAGCGCCGCATCATGCTCGGCACCTATGCCCTCAGCGCCGGCTACTACGACGCGTACTACCTCAAGGCACAGAAGGTCCGGACACTCATCAACCGGGAGTTCGAAGAAGCCTTCAAGAAGTACGACGTGCTCGTGACGCCAACGGTGCCGGGAGTTGCCTTCGCAGCAGGGGCGAAGCTTGAAGACCCGTACGCGATGTACCTGAACGACATCTACACCCTGCCCTCGGCCGTGGCCGGGTTGCCAGCCATCAGCGTCCCTTGTGGCTTCAGCGAGGGGCTGCCGGTTGGTCTGCACATCATCGGCAACTTCTGGGACGAAGGCCGCCTCCTCCAGGTCGCCCACGCCTACGAACAGGCGGCCGGCTTCGCAAACCAGCTCCCGGAGCTGTAGATAGAGCGAGGGGTCCGTTTCGGGCCCCTCGAAGTCGCTCGGGCGCTTACGCGGGTGGCGCGACGATGAACGCGTCTGACTGCACGCCCTCGACGAATGCCGATGCCGCCTGGCCACAGCCAAATTGGATGCTGACGATGCGCCCTTCTAAGACGTGGAACGCGATCCCCCAGCCCAGTGCTGGACGGTCCACCACGATTACGTGATCTCCGGAGGTCAGCCACTCGTTGGCTGGGGCCTTCGCGGACTGTGGGTAGATGGCGAATAGCTCCCGCTCCTGCCCAGCAAGCTGCTCAACCTGCCCTTCGATCTCACTAGGGTAGACGTACTCGCAGGCAGTGGCCCGTATGACGGGAATGAGGGTTCCGTCCGGCGTGCCGTCCGGGCACTTCGGCAGCGAACCCACGCCGACCGGTCGCACAGTGCATTCCGTTGGTGTCGCATCGAGGAGCGGCAGGATGTCGCTGGCATCCCCCTCCGTCACCACGGTCACCACCTGATCCAGCAGGTTCGCGGGTGTGACTGAAGGCGTGGGCGATGGCTCCCAGGTTGGCGTCATTGTCGCCGTCTCGGTGGGCGTTGAGACCGTCGGCGACGCGGTGGCAGTCGGCACTTGGATGGTGGCCTGCGTCGCCGAGGGCGAAGGCGAGGGGAGGGCCGTGTCGTCTTCGTCATCGCCCCAGCAGCCGACGGCTACCAGGCTTACAGCAGCGGCGAGTGCCAGGAAAAGGGATGTCTTGCTAGTTATCGAAGGCGACAAAGGTGACCTCCCCTGATCCCTAGCTCGGGTGGGATGTCGGCGGCCGAGCGGATCGGGCCAGGTGCGAACTCTTCGGAAGATCCAGGACCCGCCTCTGCTCGCTCGGCCTGTCCGTGCACATTGAGGGCATGAAGATGCTGGCACCAGCAATAAGTGCGGCTGCTCCGCCTAAAGCGAAATCACGAA
>JALOAP010000437.1 GCA_023228745.1 Dehalococcoidia bacterium
CGGATGGAGGAGGCGCTTAAAGCCAAGGAACGGCAGCGCGAGATTTCGCAGAAATACCGCGATATGGTTAAGGCTCGGAATGAACTCGTAAAAACTCGCGCAAGTCTTAACCGAATACTCCAGGATAAGAAGGTGAATTGGGAATACAAAGAGGCGCTGATTGAACTCTTAAGCCTTGCCGGAATGACCAAGAAGACGGCGAAGTTGAAGCCTGGCGCTCTGCAAGAGTTTGTCGATAAGCAGGAAGTAAACGGCGAGGCTATAATTATTGACCGTGATTTCATAATGCGACTCCAGGAAATGTATTACCGTGGTCAACGTCTTGGCTCTATGAGTATGGATGACGTAAGACTCTTGCATGATACGGCAAAGCAGATTCATTATGCCGGGAAGATCCACGACCAGTTTATCGGGGAGCAGAGAAAGATTTCCTTCCAAGCTTCAAAACTCCGGGTTATCCGTTCAATCTACCAGAACGCCAAAACAGTTGAAGTAAGTCCAGACCGACCGCTTCCTCCTTCTTCCAGAGAAAAAGGGGTAGCTCAGAAGTTTTTAGACGGTATAGATGCTTATCATAGTGAACTGCTTATGCCGGAAATGATTCTGCGGGCCCTTGATGGCTTCCACGAAATGGGGCCGGTCTATGAAGAAATGTGGCTTGAATGTAAGGCGGCGGCTGATGCCGAAATCAGACTACAAGAGAAGGCAAGCAAGGCTATAGATGAAACTCTTGCACTTATTGAAGACCGCAAGGCATTCAGTACGGAAAAGCATACAGTTAAGGGGCTGCCTTTCCCCATGACTCGACTTGAAATGGTGGGATGGTATCTGCATAGTCTTCACCCGGATAACCGGGCGGCGTTAGCTAAAGGGTTCGGAGATCCAGAGAAAAAGGAATGGTTGACAGAAGAGCAGATAGACATACCTGGCAACCTACTCACCGAGCGAGAAAAAGAGATCGCAAGAAAGATAGTCGAGGAACTTCTGCCGATACTTACGCCTCATGTAGAAAAAACCTACCTCGCTTTAAATGGCCGACCAATGATTCGGGTTAAGGGCGTTTATTACCCCCTTTACTTCGATAGGAAATTATCCGACCGTATTAATGAGGCCAAGACGGAAAGGGAGGCGGAACAGGCATTCAAAGACTTCTTCCCCTTCATCGGTACGAAATTCGGATCAACCATAGAACGCAAGGGCGGGAAATATCCTCCAGAGTTAAACTTCATAAAAGTTCTCTCGCAGTATTTCAATGAAGGCATCCATTTTGCGACTCATGCAGTAGCGGTGCGAAATCTTCTTAAGATTATAAACGATCCAGATTTCAAGCGGGCTGTAACGATAGCGAGGGGAGAAAACGCATATAAGCAATTAAAGCCCTGGTTGAAAGAAATCGCTAATCCCGGACGTGAGCCAATGCTCAAGGGGGAAGCGTTGGTTGGATATATCCGCAGGAACACAACCGCCTTTATTATGGTTGGCAGGCTATCAACGGCATTAATCCAGCCTACGGCCATCTTTTCAGCCATACCGGAAGTCGGGGCGGGTTGGGTACTCAAGGGAGTATCTGCCTATCTCTCCAATCCGTGGAAGTGGGATAAATTCATTGAAGAGCGAAGCGCTTCTATCGCCAATAGATCGCATTCCTATGATCGGGAAATGGCAGACGTAGGCAACGGCGATTCGTGGAAAGACCTTTATCTTCGGTGGGGTATGTATATGACTGCCTACCTCGACACTCGCACTGCTCGCATGGCCTGGCTATCCGCATACACCAAGGCAATGAATGGGCGTGTTGAGAACATAGCACAAGGAGACGAGGGCCGAGCTATAGATTACGCCGACGGAGTAACGGAACGATCCCAGGGAAGCGCAAGCCCGAAGAATAAAGCCGCTATAATGCGCGGTGGCGAACTATTTAAAACCTTTATCACGTTCTTTTATACGTTCTTTAATGCTCAATACAATCAGATAATCCAGGCATGGGGAAAATATAAATCCCCCACCCTGGATTATGGAATTCTCGATCTTATGAAAGACTACTGGTTCCTGCTTACCATCCCCGGAATTATTAATGAATTGACAAGGGGCAATACCCCCAAGACTCCGGGAGATATTGCTTTATATCCTTTCACTTCAACCGGGAAAATGTTGCTTTCCACAATCCCTCTCGTAAGGGATGCGTCCTCGGTGTTCTTCGAGGGATACGATTACCGGGGCGGAATGCTCGGCAATGTGGGTAAAGAGATTAAATCCCTCGGTAATGCCATGGATATGAGCAAAACAAAGAGGGACCGATTAAAGCAGATATTAATTCACGGTGCCAAGGCAACGGGGAATCTGACCGGCTTACCGCCCGACCAATTATTTATCTTCCTTGACGAGTTAACGAGAAAGAGGCGGCCGACTGAGTCGACTAAGCCGCAAAACTTTATATGGAGAGAACGGAAGAGGAAATGACCATACCCATCGAGACAACCAAAGTCCAGTATGCGGGGTCAGGCACAAAAGGCCCGCTTAGATGCAGACACAAGGCCAATCGCAGGACTATAAACGCAAGACACCTAGGGGTATCTAGACAGGAGGAGGGTTATAATGGCTATAGCAAGATTTAAGATATATGACCCGGTAGATGGGGACACGGCCAAAACCAACAATCTTGTAGCTCAATTGGATTCATTGTTTTGTAGAGACGAAAAAGGTGTAGGTCCTGACGGCTACGGGTACACTTGGGAGGAAAGAATTGATAAGAATTATCAACTGCTATGGGTATGTTCTAGTGACGAAGTAATAGCGGAGCTTAAGGCTCTACTTGATCCACCCGAGGAGCCCACGGCCCCCATTAGCAAGGCGGGGATTGAAATAAAGGCTCTCTTGCTGGAGAAGAATTATAAAGATCTCAAGATTGAGTGTATCGAGGATATTTCCGAGAAAGAAAAAGAACTGTCGGCACGGTAATGGAAGGTTAGTTCTTGGAACTATGTTTCCACTGAGGGGGTATTAAGGGAATCTCATATTATTTTGGGTAATGCATATTTATTGCCCAACATTTTTTTAGAGTTAATGGAGATGAGGGGTTTCGAACCCCTGACCTCAGACTTGCGAAGAGTGTTGTTTCACTCCTGGTGACTGCTCCCGGCTTTAAAAAGCCAGGCATCTAAGCGGCTTGCGCCGCTAAGCTCTCCAGCCCGAGAGCCAAAATATTTATCGCGGCGTTGTGATCCCTATTGGCCACAAACCCGCAGGGGCATACATGCGTTCGAATCGACAACGACTTTTTGACTATACGCCCGCAGGCCGAAC
>JALOAP010000438.1 GCA_023228745.1 Dehalococcoidia bacterium
GAGTATGCTAACATTTGCTGTGCGTATTTTGAGAGTTATTATTTGGGTAGTACGCCAAGTCTTCCTAATTTTACTTTTGAAGTAAGTAAAGATCCTCAGCAGTGGAATTATTTGTACATACCTGATGGTGGTAATCTTCGTGTAATTGGCACAGATTTCACTCTTCTTAATTCTGAAAGTATCACATCTGGCAGTTATCAATGTGACACTACGATAGACGGGCGCTATGTTGTGGGTCAAAACATGGCACCAGGCGGTAATACTAATCCACTTAAAATTTTCGATAGTCAGCATAACGATTTAGGCATTACTTTTGATGCTACTGCTTTGTTGGCTGCCAGTACACGTTGGTATGTAAGGTGCCCTCAATTCACGTTAGATGGGGAGTACGTATACGCCTTTGGATACTATGTGACTACTGGTTATCTTGGTTTTGCTGGTAAATGGAATGCACGTACGGGTGAAGCTGTAGAAGTAAACGTCTTTAATCCGTATCCGTGGTACTTAGCAGAGACTATGGTTACCCCGGATGGCTACTGGTTAGGCGTGTCTAACCCCGGTACACGTAACACAGCTTCTTGTATGGAGTTAGATGGCAGTGTAGTGTGCGCGTGGGGTGGCTTAACAGGTGCTCGATTTTTACCCCGCGATGTGTGGTTCATGAATAATGTGCGTTGCTTTGCATTTACCGCAACGGCTGAAATATACAACGATTACCATACAGTTGTAGTAGGTTGGATCGGGCTTGGGGATGTAGCTGGCCAGGGTGTGTTTACCTCTTGGCGTTGGGATGAAACGGATACCTCTAAAGTGGCACGTGGTGTTATTGGTGATGAGGAATATATTTACGTATTAGGAGATACAGATACAGAAGGGTATAATCTTAAGAAGTATCGTATCACAGTAACGCCCGGTCAAGGTGTATTAGGCGCTACTGTGACAATCGGTATAGAACAGGTAGCGCAAGCATACGTTACTCCTGGGGCAGGTACTATAAATCCTGTAGGCCTCTGCTTGCTCAATCCAGAGCATATAATTGTAGTGTTTAATACCGCTACTTCCAATAATGCATTTGTCAAGTTAAACCGGGATTTAGAAGTAGTAGACACAAGCACATTTCCTTTTGTGTTTAGTATCGATACGTTCGGTCCCGCTTCGAGTGGTATGATATCGCGTATTGTATCCGCGCCTATACCTTTATTATCATCGCCGGCTAAGGATGCTAACCCCGCTTGGATTATTTACGATGTTTTGACCAATACCCGATATGGAGCGGCGCTTCCTACTGCTTTAGTTGACTATGACTCCTTTATAGACGTATCAGTATACTGTCATACCAACGATATCCTTATTAGTCTTTTACTAAAAGAATTACGTTCTGCATATGATTGGATTGATTTCATTCGTTCGCACTTTGGCGGTTACCGTTATTGGTCAAATGGTAAATTCAAATTAGGGATGTTCCGCGACGGCTCTTCAGTAATGGATATTGACACCTCCAATCTTGTGGTGGAAGATAAGGAACAACCAGAACCGCCGGTATCCGTAGTTAAGCGTAAGTACACAGAGACGTTTAATCGTATGGAAGTTACGTGGACTAATCGCGATGGTGGATACGGATTAGAAGTCGCTGTTGCTAATGACCACGTAGATCAGCGTGTAAGTGGACAAGTGCGTAAAGAATCAATTAACCTAAGCGGTATTATGAATAAAGAATTAGCCCTGAAAACTGCCTATAGGTTACTGATTGACTCTATGTTCAGGTTTACAATGTACTCTTTCCGTTTAGGGTATAATTCCATGTTGGCTGAGGTGGGCGATATTGTCACCTTAAGCGACGGCAAGCTTATCTCCAATGAGCAGGTGCGTATCACTTCTATCAATGAGAGCCCGGATGGCCGTAACTTATCTATAGAGGCTACAGAAGATGTATCTCGTTTGTATCCTTCTATCATTGCCAATACGCAAGATGGGTCCTATATACCAAGTGCAGAGCCTACCTTGGTAGACTCTGCATTGTACATACGCGAAGACTTAAACGAGAACATCCTTCATATGTCTATGGTACCGGGCAGCAATAAATGCAATGGCTGGTACTTGTATAAATCATATGACGATAGTAATTTTACTCTTGTAGGGCGCTGTATTATGGGTGACTTGGCCGACCTCGAGGTCAACGCCCACGGCACCCTAATGAGTAATTTACCCACCGCCTCGGCCGTGGTGCACAGGCGCGAAGAATCGTTCTTAGTGAATATTGGCACTGTAGTATCGTTAGAAACTGGTATTACAGATGCGCAGTTTTACAATAATGCCAAACTCGCGAAAATAGGGAATGAAATTATTGCATACAAAACGTGCGAGGAAACTGAAGTAAACGGAGTCTGGCGTATTTCTAACCTTATTCGTGGGTTGATGGGTACTCAAGCTACTGCGCATAGTGAGGGAGAGGTCTTCGCTACCTTAAATTCTGATTACTCTTTTGTGTTCAGTACCAGTGATATTGGTAAGCAGCTGTACTTTAAGATTCTTACGTTTTACGGATCTTACGCTCAACTGCTTTCGGATGTTACCAGTCAATCTTATCGTGTAATGGGATATGCCCAACGTCCTGCACAGGTATCTTTAGTGCGCGTAGCTTCAGATGAGAATGCGTACCAAGTACCTACCAAGTTGGCCACTACTTTTAACTTGTACTGGAATTTAGGTGCTAAACTTTCTGGGTTTAATCGCGGTGGTTATGATGTTCACCCAGATAAGCCTATTTGGAAATACGGAGACAGTGAAGCCGCTTTATTGCGCAGCAACGGTGTTCCTTATGGTAATTACCAACAAGATGCAGAGCTGCAGGCGGTGGATTTGATAATCGAGCAGCCTGACGGTACGCCTGTGTCCATAAAGAGTCTCAGTGTAGTAGAGACTTCTGCCATTGTAAAGGCCAGCGACTTAGGCGGACTTTCGAGTGCAGTAATTAAAGTGTCCCCGCGCAGGGTGCTTAGTGCAGTTAAAGAAACCTCAATTGAAGTGGAGACAGTATGACAATTGCATACACGGACAACTTTCATTTCCCTCTTTTAGATGATGGTGCGGGCAACTCTGGCGCCGTCATGAATGGGGTATTAGAGGATATGGACAGAATTCTGTATGAAGCCAACAATCCTTTGTGTATGGATGATGAGCTTCTTATATATGAAGACGAACCTTTATTCTATGCATAAAAGGAGACACTATGCGCGCTAAAGAAAAAACGTTAGCACTGTTGGGCAGTGCGGTGGTAAATTTGCAAAATG
>JALOAP010000440.1 GCA_023228745.1 Dehalococcoidia bacterium
ACGGGGAGTTATACTCTGCAATTTTGGGGGATGTTTAATCCGTATTTCGCCCCGGTACAGGGAGGAACAATCAAACTCGGCGACTCGGATAAAAAATGGCACACCGTCTACGCTGTCAACGGCTCCATTGATACCTCGGACGAAACCGAGAAGATTATCTCGGCGATCGGGGATTGCTCCTGGTTGTACGAGCTGGAGCCGATATCGTTCCGCTGGAAGAACGACCCGGCCCGCTGCCACCTCGGCTTCTCGGCGCAGCGGGTGTTTGAGGCGGCGCCGAAAAAGGATACCTGGCTGGTGCACCCGCCGGTGCCGGTCACAGGGGAAGACGGCCAGGCCGTCACCGACGAGGACGGGCAGCCGGTGATGAGCAAGTGGGGAATGAGCAAGACGGAGCTGATCGCCCCCATGCTCCGCCTCATCCAGGAGCAGAAAAAAATGATCGATAGTCTGACTGAGCGAATAACGAAATTGGAATCACAATTACGATAACGTAACGATTCACCCTGTTCAAATGGACAGGGACGTGATAAAATGAGGAAAAGGTTGCGGAAGTAACCAGAAACTGGAGAAAATGCTATGATAGTGCCAAGCCCTTACCATCTGTTTGGTGACGTCCGCAGCGGGAACTACACCGAGATCGACCCGTTGACCGGGCTGGTCCGGTTGCACGGCAGCGCCCGGCCGTACATCGGCGTCATCGTCCCCTTGACGGCGATGGAGCAGACTGCCGCTCCTGGTTATGACGCCACTAATTTCGGCTACCTGTTTCCAAACAACAGCCCGGCCGAGTTCCTGACGGCAAATTTCTGCCTCGACCACGACTATGCCGAGGGAACTTCCCTGTACCCGAGAGTGATCTGGCACCAGGCTTCAGCGGATGTGCCGACGTGGAAGATCGCCTATCGGTGGATCAACCCCGGCAACCAGGTGACGGCGACGTTCACGACCGTCGCTTCGACGGCAGAGGAATTCACCTATATCCAAGGAACGATCCAGCAGATCTCGACCTTCGCCGCGATCTCCGGCTCGGGCAAGAAGATAGGGAGCATCCTGCAGATTAAGCTCTACCGGGAAGATAACGACCTGGCCGGCGACGCCCTCGCCGTTGCCTTCGCCCTGTATAAGCAGGTCGACGGCCTCGGTTCCCAGACCACGATTCTCAAGGCGGCTACCGACACTATCGCCACGGCCAGCCCGAGCGCCAGTATCTCGAACAGTCCGTCGACGTCGATCTCCGGCTCGCCGTCTTCGAGTCCGTCTTCGTCGATCTCCGGTTCGCCGTCTTCATCGGTTTCCGGCTCGATCTCCGGCTCGCCGTCTTCGTCAATCTCCGGCTCACCGTCTTCGTCGGTCTCGAGCAGTCCGTCATCGAGCGTCAGCGCCAGCCCATCGAGCAGTCCGTCATCGAGCGTCAGCGCCAGCCCGTCGGCGAGCGTCAGCAGCAGTGTCTCATCCAGCGTCAGTGGCTCGGGTGGCTCAAGCATCAGTAGCTCGATCTCCAGTTCGCCGTCCAGCTCGGTTTCCGGCTCGATCTCAAGCAGTCCGTCGGCGTCAGTGTCCGGCTCGCCGTCCAGTTCGGTGTCTGGCTCAATCTCGAGCAGTCCGTCAGCCTCTGGTGGATCGAGCGCCAGTGCCAGCCCATCCAATAGCCCTTCACCTTCACCGAGTTAACGAGGTTTATGATGAAAAAAACTATACTTACCCTTCTGCTCTCTTTATTGCTTATCGCTCCAACAGCACACGCTGCTAATATTGGTACCTGCGTAGCTGCAGACCTGACTGCAGATGAAGCCACTTCCGGTTGGGGCTATGAATTATTGATCACTTGTGAAGCCGATACCAATGGCGCTCTTGCAGTAACACTTGATTCACTTACGATGAATAAGTTAAGTGGCAAATTCTGCTTTCTTATCACATCATATGGTAATACTGTAAAAGATTTATCGGAGTTAGAGATTCGTGACAGTATTCAACGGGTTATTATTGATAACGCTGTTAATGGTAAAAATTTTATTACCAGATCAGTTATCCCTACCTATACTTACCCCGAGGGGCCAAATAAGGATCATTATTGGGTTTTTAACGCTAAATACCCAATAACAATCTACGTAGAAAATAATGATGTAAGTAAAGGAGTGGTCAATCTTTTGTTTACTTTACTGAATTAAGGAGACAACTATGAAACGACTACTTTTTATTCCGATTGTCTTTTTACTTGTATGTACGGCCTGGGCAGGCCCGCCAGCTTCACCACCCGTAGATGTAGACAGCCTTATTTCCACCCATAACTCCGATATAACGGCGCATTCAGCAACTCAATCTATGTATTGGGGCGCGGGGGCTATGTCAGCGGACGGGGCGCAATGTGCTGTTCCTGCTGAGGTCACAATCAATTCCGGGCCGATAACATACACGGTGATTTGTGCGGATAACGATGCTTCTACTTTGTACGGTCACGCAGTCATGCCGGATGGCTGGGACGCGGGGACGGTGACCTTTGAGCTTGAGTATTTACAGACGGCGGCTGATACCGGGCCTCTGCATTCCGATATAGCCTGCATGTGTCGTGGCGCAGGGGAAACAGTCAACAATACCTGGGGAACAGAGGTTGCTATTGACGATGCGGCTGTGTCGGGGAGCAACAAAGTTGACCAGACAACCTCAGCGGCGGCTACCTGCAACGGTACTTGCGCGGCAGGAGATATGCTGTTCTGGCGATGGCAGATGGATGCAACCGGGACGACTACGGCGGTTGCGACTCTGCACATCCTGGGGTTGAAAATGGAATACACAAAAGCGATAGGTGACTAAATGAGCAAACTGTATAGCAGGCGAACTATTTTACAGATTGCCGCCGGGGTTTCAGCCTCGCTCATTGCAAGTAAAAGTTTCGCCAATTCGTTGGTATTCCACGGCAGACCGCCAAAAGTGAATGATATTGGCACACCAGGGACGGCGGGTTTCGGGGTTGGTATAGTTCCGTCTCCGATTACTGGATTTACTGCATTATCAGGAACATCAAACAAACTGAGTGACAACTACGGCAACTATCAATACGCCGACGGCTCTATCATGTGTTGGGTTCCGGCGTTTTATTATCGCTATGGACATGCTGATAACCCTACGTTTGGTGATTACGGGGTCAACTCTGTGGACGTACTGCCCGAGTCTGCTTTTGCCGACGTAGCGGCTGCCAACGCTGCCGGATATGCTTTGCATCGTGCGTTTATTGATGGCGGGGCGCAGAAGCGTGGGTTCATGGTTGATAAGTATTTATGCT
>JALOAP010000441.1 GCA_023228745.1 Dehalococcoidia bacterium
ACCTTTTCGAACTGGTGTCCCCGCTTGATACCGCGGACATCGCGGCCTGCGCTCATCTTTTCGCGACGGAAGCAGGGGGTGTGCGCGACAAGGTGCTGCGGGAGCGATCCGGGCCCCAGGATCTCGTCCCGGTAGAGGTTGACGAAGGCGACTTCCGCGGTCGGGATGAAGTAGTAGTCCTCTTCGGCATCCCGGTAGAGGTTGTCGCGAAACTTCGGGAGCTGCCCGGATGCGATGAGTGACGCCTCGGAGAGCATGTAGGGGAGATAGCGCTCGCTGTAGCCTGCATCGGTGTGCACATCGAGGCACCACTGGATGAGCGAGCGGTAGAGGCGGGCGATGCCGGCGTTGAGCACATAGAAGCGCGAACCCGCCATCTTCGCGCCGCGCTGCAAGTCGATGCCATCGGCCAGTTCGCCGAGCTCCCAGTGGGGCCTGGGGTCGAAGTCGAACTCACGAAGTGTGCCAACCTGGTCGAGCAGCACGTTGGAGCTGTCATCCGGTCCCTTGGGGACCGACGGATCGACAAGGTTCGGGACATCCAGCAGCTTTTCGTCGAGCTCTTCCTGGACGTGCTTGAGCCGTGCCTCGAGTTCGCCCAGTTCGTCGCCGAGCTTCCGCATCTCCGCGATGCGCTGTTCGCGCTCCGCCTGGTCTTTCGTCTGCCCGATTGCCTTGCTGGCGGTGTTACGGGTGGCGCGGAGTGCTTCGACCTCACGGAGGAGCTCGCGACGGTCGTCGTCGAGCTGCAGGATTCGGTCGATGGGCGCACTGGTGTTCCGGAGGATCAGGTCGCGCTTGACGCGCTCGGTGTTCTCACGGATGAACTGCACGCTCAGCATTTCGTTACTCCAGGTGTTACAGGGAAGCGGTGATGGCGCGCACGCCAAGGAGGCGCACATCTTCGGCTACGGGCACGAGGGTACCATCGGGGGCAGGCAGCGAAAATGTGGCCTCAAGTTCGGCGGCGGTGGCCCAGCGGTGGGCACCGTGGGGAATCGGGGCGTCGAGGTCCACAAGCTCGACCGATCGGGTGAAGTAGACGTGGTCGATGTGCTGGTGGAACGGTTGGTCGTCGCGGACGATGTCCTCGATGAGAATCACGGCCGGGGGCGGGACGACGACCGGCACAGACGCACTTATGGCGAGTAGGCCGGGTGGTGGGATGACCTCAACTTCGAGGCCGGATTCTTCGCGCGCTTCGCGGAGCGCCCCCTGGACCGGGTCCTCGTTCGGCTCGAGGTGGCCGCCGGGAGGGAGCCACATCCGGAGCTTGTGATGCCAGAGCAGGAGCGTGCGGTCGCCTGCGACGACGTAAGCCGTCGCCGTGTGATGGCGCTCCACGCGTGCGCGATGTTCCACGCTTAGTCCTTCACCGAGCGGAGCTGTGGGAAGAGGATGACTTCGCGAATGGTCGGTTGGCCGGTGAGGATCATCAGCAAGCGGTCGATGCCCATGCCAAAACCACCGGTGGGGGGCATCCCATGTTCGAGGGCGAACAGGAAATCCTCATCGACGAGTTCGGCCTCTTCGTCCCCCTGGGCACGGAGGCGGAGTTGCTCCTCGAAGCGGGCACGCTGGTCGATCGGGTCATTGAGCTCGGTGTAGGCGTTTCCGGCTTCAAAACCGCCGATGAAGGCCTCGAAGCGTTCGACGAGGCGCGGATTTTCGGGCTTCCGTTTGGCTAGAGGAGAAAGCTCAACCGGGTAGTCGAGCAAAAATGTCGGCTGGATCAGGTTCGGCTCGACGTAGTGCGACATCGCTTCATCGGCGAGCTTCCCGTAGCCGGCGCCGGGCGGGACTTCAACTCCGCGTCGCTTCAGTTCGTCGCGGAGCGTGTCCTCTGTGGGGAACTCGTCGAGTTCGAGGTCGCCGTACTCGCGGAGGGCGTCGTGGAAGGTGATGCGGCGCCACGGGGGTGAGAGGTCGATCTCGTGGTCGCGGAACGTGAACACGCTGCGGCCAAAGGCCTCCTTCGCGACGGTACTCACCATGTCTTCGACCATCTCCATGACGGAGATGTAGTCGGCGTAGGCCTCGTATGTTTCGAGCATCGTGAACTCGGGGTTGTACTTCGCGCCAAGGCCTTCGTTCCGGAAGATGCGGCCGAGTTCGAAGACCCGCTCGAACCCACCGATCAGGAGCCGCTTGAGGTGCAGCTCGAGGCTGATGCGGAGAAAGCGATCCTCCGCAAGGGCGTTGTAGTGGGTCACGAATGGACGGGCGGCGGCACCCCCGGCGAGCTCCTGGAGGACTGGGGTTTCAACCTCGATGAAGCCGCGGTTTTCGAGGAAGCGACGAATTCCTGCCACAACCTTGCTGCGCGCGAGGAAGCGCTCCCGCGTCTCCTCGTTCGCCATGAGGTCGAGGTAGCGCTGGCGTTGGCGGAGCTCGGGGTCGGTGAGGCCGTGGTACTTCTCAGGGGGCGCATGGAGGGCCTTCGTAAGCATGACCCAGGCGGTGGCGCCGACGGTTGGTTGCCCGGTGCGGGTCCGCATGGGTGTACCGGTGACGCCGATGAAATCGCCGAGGTCAACGAGTCTCAGCGCGTCGTAGAGCTGCTCGCTGAGCTGATTCTTGCGTAGGAGCACCTGGATTCGGCCGCTGCCATCGAGGAGGTCGATGAACGTGGCCTTGCCCATGTCGCGGCGGGCGACGATGCGGCCGGCGACCGTAACCTCCTGGCCGGCGGCTTCGTCCTGGCCTTCGGGAAGGGCTTCGACAATTGCGGTGGCCTGGGCGGTGGTATGGGTGCGGGTGGCACGCGTGGGATAGGGCGCCATACCGATGTCGCGAAGCTGGTCGAGCTTCGCAACGCGCTGCGCCATCAATTCATCCATCTGTGCCTCCCGTTTGTGCGTTAGAAAAGGGCCGCGTCCCGGCGGCCCTCGGAAAGCGCGACGGGAGCGGACGTGCCTAGCTGATCTTCAGGACCTTGACTTTGATCACGCCCTTGGGGACGTGAACATCGACAATGTCGCCCACGGACTTCCCGAGCAGGGCCGAGCCGACCGGCGACTCGTTGGAGATGAAGCCCTTGGCCGGGTCTGCTTCGGGTGCGCCGACAATGCGATATTCGCGCGTTTTGCCGTCTTGTTCGACTTCTACGCGGGTTCCGAGGCTGACGCGGCCCGCGGGGCCGGCGGCAGACTCCTCGATGATGACAGCGCGGCGCAGGATGTCTTCGACCTCGAGGATGCGCCCCTCGACCATGCCCTGCTCCTGCTTGGCGTCATCGTATTCAGCGTCATTCTGGCTCGTGCCCTGTTCCTGGGCGTTGT
>JALOAP010000011.1 GCA_023228745.1 Dehalococcoidia bacterium
CACGATTAGCCTTGTCCGTCCACGACTCCGGTAATCCCTACCGCTACATCGAAATCCGCGGAAAAGTCGTCGAGAAGACGCACGAAGGGGCCGATGCACACATCGACAAGATGGCGCAGAAGTACCTGGGCGAGGACAAGTACCCCTGGAAGAGCCCCAACGAGCAGCGCGTGATCTACCGGATTCGCCCCGAGCACATCAACACCATGGGCTAACCCGGCCGCTATACTGCTCGGCATGAGACTGCCCCAGGAAGATACGCAGGAGCAGATGCGGCGCGCGGCGGCGCGCACCACGGCTCAGCGAGGCACGACAGGGAAGCGCACCGGCGGTGTCGACAACGGCACCGTCGCCCTGGCGATCAGTGGCATGACCTACTACTGGCTCATGCCTTTGATGGCCGGCCGCCGCCGAAAGCGGCGGCCCCGCCCGGACACTGCCTCGCAGACCTAACTGCCCGCGAAGAGCATCCCGGCGAGTTGCTCCACTGCCTCGGCTACAGCTGGGCCGGGGCTCCGCAGGTAGAGCAGCGTATCGAGCTCGTAGACCCGGTCGTTCGTCACCGCCGCACTCAACGCCCACTCCGGCGACGACCGGATCGTGTCCACCAATCCGCCGTCGCCGGAGCTAATGACGAGCACGACTCCGGGGTCGAGTGTGGCTACCTGCGTGATCTCCACAAGGCCAAAGCCAGCAATCGGCGCACCCTGGGGCGAGCTTCCCAGTACGTTCGTGGCGCCCAGCAGCCGCACCAGGTCGCCGAGGTAGGTCGCGTCGCTCCCGGCGTACACCTCGCGGCCGCCGCCCGTCAGGATAAGGACGCTCGGCGGCGCATTCCCGCCTCCTCGTGCCTTCGCCGCCGCCACACGTGCCTCAATATCGGCGATCGTGGTCCGTGCCTGCTCATCGCGGCCAGAAACCTGTCCAAGTGCGGTCAGGCTCTGCAGGATGTCCTGGTAGGAGTTCGTCTTCAGGACAAAGACCGGATACGGGAACTGCTCGAAGTCGCGCAGCCGCGCCCCGTGGAACGAGGCGTCCGCGAGCACCAGGTCTGGGGTTGCCGCGGCCACCGCCGCGAAGTCCGGCATGATGCTCGAACCCACCTGCGGTACGCTTCCTGGCGCGTTTGGGGCGTCGCTTGGCCGGCCGGCGAGTTCGAGTCCCAGTGCCGCAGCGAAGTCCACCGCGGAAGGGCTCAACGCCACGACGCGGTTCACAGTCGCCGGCACCGCCACGTCGCGCCCGATTATGTCCTTCACGGTCCGCTCGACCGTCACGGAGGCGGCGATCGTTGGCGTCGGGCTCGGACGCGGCCCGGGCGAGGATTTCTCGCTCCCGCAGCCAACGAGCAGCAAGGTGCCCACTACCGTCGCCGCCAATAGCCGGATCACCGCGCTGCCATCCGCTCGGTGATCTTCCAGCTCGAAAGGAGCCTCCCCGCCCGGGTATCGCGTCCACCCGGGCGCGAAACCAGTGCCAGCAGGTCCGCCGGGGTGTCGAGGTCGAGCGAAAGCTCCTCGCTCTCCACAACGCGCACCTCCATCCCGGCGGTGGTCGCCGCCTCGCGGTGGCGTTCGAAGCTATCGACGCCGTAGGCCAGCCGAAAGCCCAGGTGTGGGCGAAGCAACATCGCGTTTGTCCCGCCATCGCCACTTCGGACCATCGTGACCGAAGGTGGTGGCGCTGCAGCTTCGGACAACGCCATCAGTGCTTTCGCGGATGCCAGCGGGAGGTCCGCGTGCAGGATGAGCACTCCGCCCGGCGGTGCCTCCACCGTTCGGAGAGCAGCCTCGATCTGCGCGTTCAGCCCCCGGAGTGCCGGGTCTTCGTCGAGGTGCTCTGCGTCCCGCCCGGCGACATCGTGGGCGCGCTTGTCGGCGGTCAGTATCACCAGCGGCCAGCCAGCAGTGCGTACCGCATCGACCACCGTCCGGAGTGTTGCTTCGGCGATTGCCACCCGTTCCTCCGGTGCGAGCAGCTCTGCAAGTCGCCCCTTTGCCCGGTCAAGCCGGTTGACCGGCACCAGCACAAGGGGCGCGTCCACTAGGCGTGTCCACCTTCGCTGGCCTCGACCGTAACCCGCGCGAGTGCCGCCTTCTTCCCGTCGTCACTCATGATCGTGTCGGTCACGATACAACGCATGCCCAGCGCTTCGATCTCTGGCGCCAGCGCACGATCCTGCTCGTCGATGATCATCACGTCGACCAGTCCCCGGTAGATGCGCGCCACGCCGACCGCCGATACGTCGTGGCCAAGGCTCGCCAGCATCTTCCCGGCCGGGCCCTTCACGACCTCACCCGCGATGATCGGACTAATGGCGATGCGCGTTGCCTGCGTCTGCTCCAGCACCTCACGGATGCCCGGCACCGCAAGGATCGGCCCGATGCTGACGAACGGGTTGCTCGGCGCGATGATGACCGCCTTCGCCTCCGCGAGCGCTTCGAGGACGCCCGGTGCTGGCTGTGCTTGCTCCGCCCCCTCGAACTCAACGCCGCGAACCTCTACCCCGGTGCGCATCCGCACCATGTACTCCTGGAATGGGATCTCGCCTTCCGGCCCGAGGATCCGCGTCCGCACCGGCGTGTCGGTCATCGGCAACATGTGCACCTCAAGGTCCCACGCGCGCGCCAGCTCCTGCACGATTTCGTGCATCGGGACACCTTCGCGCAGCAGCCGCGTGCGGTGGATGGCCATGGCGAGGTCGCGGTCGCCAAGGTTGAACCACCGCGGGTAGCCGAACCGCTGGAGCTGGTCGACTACCGCGAAGGTGTCGCCCGCGAGGCCCCACCCGGTTTCCGGGTTCACCGCGCCAGCCAGCGCATAGATCACGATGTCCGTGTCCGGCGAGACATGCAGGCCGAACATCTCCACGTCGTCGGCCGTGTTCGAAATGATCGTGACCTCCGTCGGGTCGACCACCTGCACCAGCCCCTGGAGGAAACGGGAGGCGCCAACGCCGCCAGCAAGCACCGCGTACATGCCCGGATTGTAGTCGCTCGCCCGGCAGCGGTCGTGGCGTGGATCGTGGCCATGACGCAGCGAGATGTGTGGTATGGGGTAGGGACAGCTTGCAGCAGGGCGTTGTAGCGTTGCGCCCCTGACGTGTCCGCGTCTAGTACGGCAGCCCGTCGAGCCCGAACAGGTTGCGCGCGAGCGACGCCCGCCCCAGGTGGCCGTTCCCGTGCCCGATGAGCCCGTGGCCGATCGCCTCCATCCGCGAGATGTCGCCCCACGGACGGATGCGCTGGAACGTCGTGAGGTACTCCCTCGACATCCCCGCGATGCGCGGCACCACCGCCGCCTTCACCGCCCGCGTGTACTCGTCGAACTGCGCTGGCTCCGGGAACCGCATCGCGTACGCATCGTCCGAGTTCAACCCGGTGCCCTGGTCCACCTTCGGTAGCCCCCACCGTTCGTAGAACCCGCCCGTGATCCAGACCGGCTGCTCACGTTCGAACACGAAGTGGATGATGTTGTCGGTCGTCCGCACCACGTGCCAGACGTCGAACCCGATCGAGTTCGTCGTCCCGCCCTGAGTGTCGCAAAGCTGCTCGACGGTCAGGCCCGCTGTGGCGCGCTCGCAGTAGTCGAGCATCCGCTCCACCAGCCGCGCGTACTGCGCCGGCACGGTCGCGTCGACGCCCATCCCGGGCATCGCACGTCCGGCGGGGTCAGGAATATTCTGGGTCATTTCGCCGGTGCTCCCGCTTTCGCCGCGTTGCTCGCGATGGCGTCGATGATGCGCGGCCAGAGCGGTCGCGGCAGGTCGTGGCCCATGCCTTCGATGATGACCAGTTCCGCGCCGGGGATGGCGTCGGCGGTGTCGATCCCACCTTCGAGCCGCACCAACGGGTCGATGTCGCCGTGCAGCACCAACGTCGGTACCAGCACGCTCGCAAGCCGCTCCTTGCGCGAACCCGAAGCATTGATCGCCACGAGTTGCCGCCCCACGCCCTCCGGATAGAATGCCCGGTCGTAGGCCGCTGCAGCACGCGCCCGCACCCGCGCCTCGTCGAACAGCTCGCCCTTCGAGCCGATGACGCGCGAGTTCGCGACGGTGTGCTCGATGTACGCCTCCCGCTCGGTCGGCGAAGGCGTCATGAGCGCGGCGTTCGCCTCGGGCGTCGAGAGTTGGATGGCCGGGTTCCCGGTCGTGGACATAATCGACGTCAGCGAAAGCGCCCGGGCCTGGTGTTCGATGGCGAACGTCTGCGCGATCATGCCACCCATCGAGACGCCGACGATGTGCGCCGCAGCCACTTCGAGCGCCTCCAGCACGCCGGCCGCATCGGCCGCCATATCGCTCAGCGTGTACGGCACGTCGACCCTCTCGCCCGCCCGCAGCGCCTTCAGCACCGCCGGGACGTCCGCAATCGGCCGGTCATCGAAGCGCGTGCTGAGGCCCACATCCCGGTTATCGAACCGGATTGCGAAGAAGCCTCGCTCGGCGAGCAGCTCGCAGAACTCCGCGTCCCAACTGAGCAGTTGGGAGCCAAGGCCATTGATAAGCAGCATCGGCGACCCGGCCGGGTTGCCGAACGTCTCGTATTCGATTTGAATGCCGTTCGCTGTCGTCTGTGCCATGCGCGGCATTCTGGCGCGCCCCGGCACGCATGTCGAGGCGCGCCTCCGGGCGCTGACTACCGCCCCTTGTACTCCGGCTTGCGCTTCTCGGCGAAGGCGCGGGGACCCTCCTTGGCGTCTTCCGTGGCGAACAGTCGTGCGAGCAGCACATCTTCGTAGGCCATTGCGTGGTCGAGCGGCATGTCCTGGCCGCGAAGGATCGCCTCCTTCGCGGTTCGCACCGCCAGCGGGCCGCGCTCGCAGATGACGTTCGCAATCTGGAAGGCGCGGTCCATCAGCTCTTCGCGCGGCACGACGTGCGAGATGAGCCCGATCTGCGAAGCCGTCTCCGCATCGATCTGTTCCGCTGTCAGGATCATGTAGTTCGCCCACGCCTGCGGGATCGCCCGCGGCAGCCGCTGCGTGCCACCCGCCCCCGGCATAATCGCCCAGCGCACTTCTGGCAGCCCGAAACGCGAGTCGGGCGTCGCGATGCGAATGTCGCACGTCAGCGCCAGCTCGAGTCCGCCCGCCAGGCAGTACCCGTTAATTGCGGCGATGATCGGCTTGTAAATCGGGAGCCGCTTGGTGAAGCCCCCGAACGGTGCCGGACGGCCCGCGAACTGGTTCTCGCCGCTCGCGGTGGCCACGAGGTCCATACCCGTCGAGAAGGCCTTCTCCCCGGTGCCCGTTAGGATGGCGACGCGAAGGTTCGGGTCGTCGCGAAAGTCCTCCCACGCCTCAAGCATCTCGCTCGATGCCTGCGCATTGATGCTGTTGAGCGCATCTGGCCGGTTGATGGTGATGACCGCGACCTGGTCTTTCTTTTCGTAGAGAATGGTTTCGAACTGCACCGCGACCTCCCTTGGAAAGTGAGTCCCTGTTGTCCGGCCAGCATACGATCCCACCAGCGCAACCTGCGAACCCGGCGCCAATCACCGAACGCAAAATCAAGCCCGATGGCACCGTCCGGGAATACCAGTGCGAACTGGTCCGGCTCGACACGACGGTCGCGGTGGTGCGGTTTCTGATGGAAAACGGAGGCGAGATCTTCGGCACTCCCATCCGCGTGCCGCCCGGGTCCGTCTCCTACGGCTGGTTCTGGCGCCGCCGCCCCTACAACCTCTACCGGATGCACACGCGCGACGGCGAACTCATCGCCCATCGCCTTGATGCAGTCGCGGATGTGCTCCTCTCGCCAGGGGTCATCGAATACCGCGACCTCGCGCTCGACTGGTGGGTCGCCCCGGATGGGACGATCATCGAAGAAGACCGGGACGAATTCGACGCGCTGCTCCGTGCGGGCAAGGTGAGCGAACGAGACGCCGCCGCTGCCACGGCCGCCACGCTCCAAATCTACAGCCGCTATCGCCACATCATCGACGACGTGGAAGCACTCGAACGGCGCTGGGGGATCGATCCCGCCAGCTAGCAACGATTCCTTTCACCACCGGAAATCCTTATACTTCCGCGCCATGTGGAGCTTCCTTCGGCGCCAACTCAATTACTTTTTGATCGGCTTTATCGCGGGATTTGTCGTGTACCTGTTCGCACGGTACGACGCCGACGACATCTTCATTGGCGTGCTGATCGGCATTGGGGCCGGCCTCGTCCTCACCGCCGCGCTCTTTTTCCTCGAACGCCGCTTTCCCGAGGTGCGCCCCCCCGAGTGACACATCCGTGACGTAGCCCCGTGCCGCGCCCTACCCTTGCCCCGTGACCGTCGCCGCTCCCCGTTCGTTGCGTGCGCGCTTCTTCGAACTGCCAGCTCACCGGCAAGGGTTGCTCGCCGTTCTCGGCGCGGCGGTGCTCTGGAGCACCGGCGGACTCTTCATCAAGGCCGTGAATCTCGATGCGCTGGGTGTCACCATGTGGCGCTCGCTGCTCGCGGCAATCTCCATCGCGCTGCTCATGCGTACCGGTGTGCCGAACCCGCTGCGCGCCACGGCGCTCGAATGGGCGCTCGCTGTCAGCTACGCGCTCATGCTCGTCCTGTTCGTCTCCGCGACGAAGCTGACGACTGCGGCGAACGCGATCTTCCTGCAGTACACCGCGCCCCTCTACGTGCTCATACTCGGGCGCTTCCTGCTGGACGAACGCCCCTCGACGGTCGATCTCGCGTGCGTGGCCGTGGCGTTCGCCGGGATGGCGCTCTTCTTTGTCGGTCGCCTCGAAACCGACGACCTCTGGGGCAACGTCTCAGCCGTCGCCAGCGGCGTCTCCTTCGCGTTCTTCCTGACACTCCTGCGTCACCGCAACTGCGCGTCCGAGACGCGGCCTCGCTCCATGGTGCTCGGGAACATGCTCCTGGTTGTCGCGATGCTCGCGATCAATGTTGGCCGTGCCGAGTGGGCCGCCTTCACGCCCGGCCTGCTCGACATCATCGGCCTGGTGTTCCTCGGCGTCGTCCAGATTGGTCTCGCCTATGTGCTGTTCGGCTTCGGCATCGCACACGTGCAGGCGCTGGAAGCGTCTCTCATCGGTATGCTCGAACCGGTGCTCAACCCTGTATGGGTGTTCCTCTTCCTCGGCGAGACGCCGGGGTGGTGGGCGGTTCTCGGTGGCGCGGTCATCATCGCCGCTGTTGCCACGCGCACGGTCATCGCCGAGCGACGCCGCCCACGCGCACCCCTCGAGCTTGCCGCCCTCCACTCGGAAGCATAGGGAGACGACGATGTGTCATGCTATCGGGTCGGCTTTCGACAAGGAGCAATTTTCATGCCCGAACAGCAGCCTGTCTTGAACCAGCTCAACCTCGTCGTGCGCGATATGGCCGCAGCCCTCACGTTCTATCAGCGGCTTGGGCTCGAAGTCCGAGACGCCGGACCGGAGTGGGCAGAATGGTCGCCCCACCATCAGACCCTCGTGCAGCCGAACGGAGTGCATCTCGACCTGGACAGCGAAGCCTTCGCGCGCTGGTGGAACCGCGGTTGGCCCGCGGGCCACGGTGGTGGCATGGGTGTCCCTGGCTTCCGTGTGGAGTCGCGCGAAGCTGTCGATCGCATCTATGGCGAGCTCACCAGCGCTGGCTACCGCGGACAGCAGGAGCCGTATGACGCCTTCTGGGGCGCCCGCTTCGCCGTCGTAGAGGACCCGGACGGCAACGCTGTCGGCCTGACGAGTACGTTGGACGACGCCTGGCGAACCCCACCTCCGGATGTGTCGTCGTTCGCATGAGGTCCGTCCCGTCCAGCGATGAGCTGTTCGAAATCTACAAGGAACTCGACGCCATGCATTCATGGCGCGGATGGCACTGGTGGCCCGACGCCGAGCCGTTCGAGGTCATTGCCGGTGCCATCCTCGTGCAGAACACATCGTGGACGAACGTCGAGGGCGCCCTTGCGAACCTCCGTGGGGCGAACGCCCTCGAACCCGCGGCCATGGATGCTCTTACCGACGATGCGCTCGAGGCACTCGTGCGCCCGAGCGGCCAGTATCGCCAGAAGACCAGGAAGCTTCGCGCCTTCCTCGGTCTCGTCGCATCGCACGGTTCGCTTGATGCACTGCTTGAGCTCCACCCGGCTTGCCTGCGGACGGCCCTGCTCGGGACCTGGGGCATCGGGCCCGAAACGGCGGATGCAATCATCGTCTACGCCCAGCGAAAGCCGGCCTTTGTCATCGATGCCTATACCATTCGCGTCTTCGGCCGCCTCGGCCTCGGGCCGGCCTCCGTGTCGTATGACGAGTGGCAGCGCTTCTTCGTCGACCGGCTACCCGAGGACCGGGACCTCTGGGCGCGCTATCACGCACTCATCGTGCTGCACGCCAAGCACTTTTGCCGCAAGACGCGCCCCCACTGTGGCGACTGCACTCTGCGTGCTCGCTGCACCTGGCGAGCTTCCGCCACTGCATCAGCAATGAACTAGCGGCACGCGGCAACCGGGTGGCGGTTACGTGGCCGGCGCTAGCCCCGTGGCGCTCGCCACACCGTTGGTGAACGGCCGGCGGCCAGGTCCGCGAGCGAGTACAGCTCGATCCGCCACGGCTCGAGCCGCAGCGCCCCGAATTCGCGGTCATCCGGCCCCTTCGGCCAAAACATCGCGGGGTCGTAGCCCAGTGGCGGTGCCGTGCTCTTGAACAACTCCCACACCCGCCGCTTCGTCTCTGTGTCGTCGGCCCACTGGGCCCGGCACTCTGCGAACACCTGCTCGTGCTGCTGGTCCCAGTAGCTGACCGATACGTACGGGTTCAGTTCGATGTGCTTCGCTTTGAAACTGTGCCGGCCAGTTGCAATCCAGCCAGTTGAGCCGTCCCAGATGGGATGCAGCAGCCGTGCGCGTGGCCGGCCTTTTGCATCCACCGTCGTCACCGTCGCCCACACGATGCGCGCGATCCGGGCGTTGAATGTGTCGCGAATTTCGTCGAATGAGCGAACGTCCACGGACCCTCCCCGGGGCCCGCCGTAGGCCCCGCGCTTGCGTTTCGAGCCAATGCTACCGCCGCGCTAACGGATAACGCCCGACTCGCGCATCCTGGCGATCTCCTCCTGCTGGTAGCCCGCCTCCTCCAGAACCTGTTCCGTATGGGCGCCAAGCAATGGGCTCCCCCCTGGGCGGCCAACGGGCTGGCGGACATTTGGAACGCGGGGCCCACCATCCGCATCGGCCCGAGCAGTTCATGTTCCACCGTCACCTCAAGCCCGTTCGCGATCGTCTGCGGGTGCCCCAGCAGCTCTTCGATGAAGTGCATCGGTCCCGCGGGGACACCATGTGCTTCGAAGAGCTTCCCCCATTCCTCGGTCGTCTTCGTGCGGTAGAGCGCCTCGGCTTCCGCCACCAGTTCGGGGCCGCGCTCCTCCCAGCCTTCGGGCGCCAACTCGAAGGTGCCATCCTCCTTGAAGCGCGGGTCGTGCAGGCCCGTCGCTGCCAGTACCTTCCGCCGCAGCGCGTCCGAGAGCGCGCCCATCGCGATGAACCCATCCGCCGTCTGGAATACCCGGTAGTAGATGTTCCCTGGCGCAACGGGACGGTACTTGCGATGGATCTCTACCTGCTCCGCGAACGATTCCTTGCGCAGCCGCGCCGCCCGGATCTCCTCCAGCATCGGTGGAAACACCTCGGCGTCCCAGGCGTCGATGCAGGTGAACTGCGACGTCTGCATCGCCAGTGCCGTGCCCATGAGGGTGCAGTCGATGCGCTGGCCCTCGCCCGTTCGCTCACGGTGGAACAGCGCGGCCGAGATGCTGTTCGCCATCTGGATACCCGTCGCGTAGTCCGCCACTGCGGGGTAGATGAACGTCGGCACGTCACCGAGCATCTTGCCTTCGCCGGCCATCAGCCCGGTCAGTGCTTGCACGACGATGTCGTAGCCGCCTCGCTGCGCGAGCGGTCCCTGGCGGCCGAATGCGGTGTTCTCGCAGTAGATGATGCGCGGATTGATGGCACTCAGCGTCGTGTAGTCGATCTTGAGCTGGTCGGCCACGCCCGGCCGGTAATTGATCACCACGACATCGGCATTGCGGGCGAGCCGGTGGATCGCCTCCTGTGCTTCGGGGCGCGTCATATCCATCGCGACGCCGCGCTTGCCCCGGTTGAGGCTGGCGAAGGTTCGCGACTCCTTCGGCACCAACTCCGAAAAGAGGCGCCAGGGCTCGCCCTCGATGGGTTCGAACTTGATCACGTCGGCGCCCATGTCGGCGAGGTGCAGGCCACAGAAAGGGCCGGCGATGATCTGCGTGAATTCGAGCACCTGTATGCCCGAGAGTGGGCCAGAAGCCATTGAGTCCCTCCCGCGGTATGCGCTTCCTGGGCGGCATTCTACGCACGTAGCGAATATGTGTGTGGCGGATATGCTCCAGTCGCTCAGGTCGACCCGTTCGCCGGCTTTGGTGGGACTGTAAGGCGCTTGCAAGAAGTTCGTGAGGAAAAGTACGAACTTTTCTGCCATAAATCACCCATCTCCGTTCTAATGGTGGAGGCATCGCCGCGCGGGGTAATCGGAGGGCGTATGAACAACGGGCGAGCCAGCGTGGACGACGAACAAATCTCAAACGCCGCCCGCTGGGCGATGTCATATCTCCGCTCCTACTGCCATCCCGGTTCCCACACCTTCCGCGATGCCGGCCCCGGCGACTGGGAGTGGTGCACGAAGTGTTACAAGGAGCAGCGCCGCGATGGGACGTCCTGCATGATTTGTGACCTGCCGGGCACGATCGAGGCTGAACTCCGTTGGCCCCGGCGGAGGCGCGCAGAACGAGGAATGCTGTGCAGCGAATGCCGCCTGGGGCTACTCGAGATCGAGCCCGGCCTCAGCCTGCGTACGATGCCGCACCGGAGCGGGCGCCGGGCTGCTGCTGTGCGGGACGGCCGCTAGCGGCTGCCCCGGCCCCCCGTGCTCCATGACACGGCCTCGCCGACGGCGCCTTCGGCCCAGCCGCTGATCACGTCACGCTCCTCGAATCCCTGGTGACAGGTCACACAGAGCAGACCAGTGATTCGCGCGCCCTGTTTCCGCACGCTCTCCAGTTCCACGGGGACCTGCCCGGGCAAGTCACAGATCAGACAACCGGATCCATCCGTGGGCTCCTCCTTCAGGCAGCGCGCACACCACCGAACCGCCCCATGGGGCCCGTCCGCGGTCAGAAATTCGTGTTCTCCGGGGTTGCAATAGGTACCGAGGTTCGAACGTACCCACAGACTTTCGTTTGCCATGATCCCGAGCTTCCTCTCCCGCCCTCACGCTCCTGGCTCGGACGGGTGCGGTTAGCATCCGCATCCCTCATTGTGGAATGGAACTCGGGCCCACTTGATAACGACGATAGCGATCGTGATTGCATGGGCGCATCGGTGACTCGCCTTTACATTCGCGCTACCGGCCGGGGAGCGCGCCTCCTAAAGGCCGCGAAGTTCGACGCGGCGGCCCGCATCTGCGGTGACCCTGCCGACCACCAGCGCCTCCGGGATCGCTTCCTGGACGGCATCAACATCGCCCGGCGCAACCATCAGCACCATTCCCAGGCCCATGTTGAAGACCTCGTACATCTCCTCCGCGCTGATCTCGCCGCGCGCTTGGATGAGCTGGAAGATGGGGAGCACCGGCCAGGTCTGGGTGTCGAAGGAAGCTGTCAGCCCCGCGGGAAGCACCCGAGGCACATTCTCTTTGTATCCACCGCCAGTGATGTGTGCCATGCCGTGCACGTGCTCGAGCACTGGCGTGATGAGCCCGTGGTACGGTCGATGGGTCGCGAGCAACGCTTCCCCTAGCGTCTGGCCACCGAGCGCCGAGGGACGCGCCTCGAGCCGTTCGCGTGTCTCCTCGGCTGGTTCGCCATCCGCGACATGCAGCACCTTTCGCGCCAGCGAGTAGCCATTCGTGTGCAGTCCCGAACTTGGAATGCCAAGGAGGACATCGCCCTCCCCGATCTTCGAGCCATCGATGATCCGGTCGCGTTCCACCACGCCCACGATGAAGCCGGCAAGGTCGAAGTCTCCCGGCGCGTACACGTCGGGCATGTCCGCTGTTTCGCCGCCGAGCAGTGCACAGCCGGTCTCCGCGCATGCTCGTGCGACGCCCTCGACGAGCGTCGTCTTCTGCTCGTTCGACAGCCCGTTCCCGGCGATGTAGTCGAGAAAGAAGATCGGTTCGGCACCGCACGTAAACACGTCGTTCACTGAGTGACCGATGATGTCCGCGCCGCAGAGGTCCAGCCGGTCAGCGGCGAGCTGGAGCTTTACCTTCGTGCCAATGCCGTCGGCGCTGGCTGCGAGTACCGGGTCGCGGTACCTGTCTCCAAGACGGAAGAGGCCGCTGAAAGGCCCCGCGTCGCTGAGTACTTCCGGCCGGCGCGCCTGGGCGAGGATGCCCGGCAGCCCCGCCGCGAAGCGGCCGCGCGCCGCGATGTCGACTCCTGCGGCCGCGTAGGCACGCTCCTCTTGCCGGTGGTCAGGCATGAGGAAAGCGTACCCCGAACCCCTGCCACGCGACAGCACGAGAAGGGCCTGGCCGCCTATCGCTTCCGCGGAGAGCCGGCCGGACGGGACGAGGACCCAGGTTGGAAAAGGCCATCAGTTCGCTGCTGCCATCCACCTGAGGTAGTCGGGCGGCCAGTTGTCTGGTTCTCCGCGCGCCTTGTACCGAGCAAGCAGTGCCCGTTCCGGCTCGAACTCGAACAACTCCTCGCCGGGAGAGCTGTCACCGCCGTCGGCGCGATACTTCGCGAGCACCCGTTCGTTGGTACTTGCGTCGAGCTCGCGCTGGGCTGCGCCAGAACAGAAGAACTCGTCGTCCCGGTCCTCCATCGGAAAGCTATGGATCGCGAAGCGGCCGCTGCGGTAGAGGTCCCGCCGTTTCGGCGACGGGACGATGAAGCCGTATAGCCCGCCGCCCTCGATGATCGGGCAGAACGGGTGGACTCGCGGTGTGCCGTCTGGGCCGACCGTCGCCAGGTAGCCCAGGCCGATGCCGAATTGGTAGAGGAGCTGCTGCCCGCCCTCGGCGACTGCCGGTGCTGCGCGTTCGATGTCCTGCCAGCGTGCCATTGAAGTCCCCGGTCGCGAGCTGCGACGCAGCAGCATCCGACCATCTCGCGTCACCTGCTGTCGCGAGCCCTGGAAAGCGGACATAAAGCAAAAACCCCTCTCCCTTGGAAACGGGAGAGGGGCTAACGCGAGATGTTCAGGCTACTCCGTGAGCCGCCGGTAGAGCGCCGGCAGGCGGCTCGGCAACGCCTCGATATCTGCGACCACTTCGTACCCCATGTCTTCGCACATGGTCTTCAGGTAGTCGTGGCCCGCGCGGTCCACCGTCAGCGCGAAGGGCGTGATGCCCTCGCGTTTCGCCTCGTTCAGCGCCTGCTTGGTGTCGTGGATCGCGTACTCCTTCTCCGTGCGGTCCCGCCCATACCCGTGGTCCTGCGGCCGGCCGTCGCTGAGGAGCACGAGGATCTTCACCTTCGCGTCCGTCTCGTTCAGCTTATAGGTCGCGTGCCGGATGGCCGGGCCCATGCGCGTCGAACGGATCGGCACCACCTTATCGAGCCGCTTCTTGATCGCGTGGTCAAGCTGCTCATCGAAGTCCTTGATGACGAAGAACTCGACGTTATCCCGCCCGTAGCCGCTGAATCCGTAGATCCCGTACTGGTCGCCGATCGTCTCAAGTGCCGTCATGAGCAGCACCGTCGACTCCTTTTCGAGGTCGATGATGCGCTTCGGCGGCGCCGTGAGTTCCTGCCGGCGCTTCGAAACCCACCAGCTCAGGTACTTGCGCGGGTCGTCATCGTAGTCGTCCTCGTCGTACTTCTTCTCGCGCTTGTTGATCTCCTCGTCGGTGCTGGCCGACATGTCGATCAGGAAGGCCACGGCCACATCGCGCTCGATCTTGTTGCGCCGCCAGTAGATCTTCTCGTTCGGCGAGCCGCCCGCCTTGCGCTCGACCATCCATTCGATGGCCGAGTCGAGGTCGAAGTCCTCTCCCTCCGGCAGTCGCTTGATCTTGCGGAAGAGCTCCGGCTTCATCAGCTCGAACTGCTTCCGTGTCTGCGCCACGAGTCCTGCGTGCTCCCGCAGCGTGGTTTCGTAGAAGTCCTCGTCCCCCTGTTCGAGCTTCGCTTCCTTCACCGCGCACCAGCGTGGCTTGTAGTCCTGCGCGCGGAAGTCCCACTCGTCGTAGTAGTACACGGTGACGATGGGCATGAGCGGCTCCTCGCCCTCGCCTTCGCCGGTGCTCTCGTCGCGCCGCGGAGCGCCCTGCTTCGCGTCTGTGTCCTGGCTTGGCGTGCCCGCTTCCTTCTGCAGGTTCGACATAAACATGCCGGTCGTGGAATCGAGGTCGCCATCCATGAGCGAATCGAGGTTGATTTCCACGCTCTTCTCGAGCAGCTCCTGGAGCTGCTCCGGCGTCAGCGGCATGTTCTGCATCTCACCTGCATCGCCGCCCTGTGCATCGTCGCGCAGCTTCATGAGGAGCTGCACGAGCTCTGGCTTGAAGTCGCCGCGGAAGTCAACATCCGGTGGGCTTTCGTAATCCTCTTCCGCCTGCTCTTCGTGCGAACCAACGTCACCCATATGGGGCCGGCCGGCTTCCCCACCCTCCTCCGCGCCACCCTCCTGGAGCATCGGCTTCAGGCCCTCCGTCGCATCGACACCGTCCCAGTCCATGTCGGGCTGGTCCTCGAAGATGTTGGGCACGCTCATCGCTATCCGGTAGAGACGAATTGTCGCCTCGGCCGCGTCCTCGACCGTGGCGCCGTCCTTCGTCACCCGGCGTAGCACGCCCAGCGCCTCGGCCATCACTTCCGCGCGGTCCCGCGGCCAGAGCACCTCTTTCGCGCCATCCAGGCTGGCCCGGACCAGGTTCTCCACGAACGCCTGCCGCAACGGCAGCACCCGGACATCCGGCCGGTTCTCCAGCTCCGCGAGCTGCATCCGCTGCAGCGGCCGGCGGATGCCGCCATATTCGCGCTTGATCGCCCCATCGATCCGGGCGTCCTCCGCGATCGTGTAGAGGTCCGACGCGAGCTGCCGATCCGGGAACAGGTCGAAGAAGCGCTCCATATCGGTCACGGCTTCTGCCTGCTCAGCTTCCGCCATGGCCCACTCGCGTGCCTCCGTACCGAACAGCGCGCCCGGCCGGTCGAACGCGAAGTCGAAGCTGCCAAACTCGATGTGCGCCGCCTGGTGCGTCGCAAACACCTTGATCGCGGCGAAGTTCTCTTCCTTCTCGTGGTACCGCTCCATTACTTCGGGAAGGAAGATGTGCGTGCCCTCGGTGCTCGCGCGGTGCTCGTCGACCCAGCCGATGCCCTTTTCCGCCAGCGCGGCGGTGGTCTGCACTCGCACATCCCGGCCAGTGAGTGCTTTGCAGTAGAGCCGCAGCACCTCGCCCACCTTGTTCAGTTCCACGCGGGCCGAAAGCGTGTCGAGGATGTCCTCGCCCCGCGTGCTCTGCAGCCGGAAGTACGCTTCCCCGCCGTCGTGGCTCTGCTGCAGGATGCGCAGCCCCGCCTGCTGCCACGGCTCCAACTCGTCGATCCGCACCCGCCGGAGCACAGTTGGCACGCTGCCCACGAAGTCCATGGCCGCGTACGCGGAGTACGGGGCGAGCTGTTCTGCCAGCTCGATGACCTTATGGTGGTCATCAGGCTCGAGCTCTCCGAGTGCCACCGCTGCTTCCTCGAAGTACTGGAAAGCCGACCGCTGGGGGCCACGCGCCACCTGTGCCGCAAGCAGCAAGAACCGTTCACGCAGTGGCTGGTGCACCTTCTGAATCAACGGAACACCACGTTCGAAATAGAGCCGCGAGTCGGCCCAGCTCGACTGTGTGAGTTCGAGCGCGAAGGCCAGGAACGGGAAACGGTCATCCTCGTCGAGGCGCTTGAGCACCTCTGGTGCGCTGCCCAGGCACGCTGAGGAAAGCTCGTAGCTGTGCCGCGAAAGCTCATCGATAAAAAGCACGAGGCGCGAAGCCTGGTTCAGCCGAAGCGACTGGAAGATCTCTGGCGCAAGGTCATAGAACTGTGCCGCCAGTGACGAGCTCTTCCAGTTCCCCTTGTAGAGCCGGCGCCCCATGTCCGCCCACTGCCGTAGATGTGCCGGCCCCAGCCGTTCGATTGCGCCCGGGGCCGAGCGCAGGAACGACACCGCCAGCGGCGCAGATTCCGTGGCGAGTTGGATCGCCTCGCGGCCGAGCGTCTCCATTGCCTCCCACGTCGTGCTCTCGGGCAGCTCGGGCGCCGCCTTGAAGTACTCAGATGCGGCTTCCCACGACCGGAGGCTCAGCCCCGTTAGCTCCACCCCGGTCTCCGACCAGATCTGGAGCTGTGATGGGCTCAGCCGCGGCGCAAGTGCGCGCAGCGCGCTTTCGAACTGCTGCTGCAGCGGCGCGGGAAAGCCCGAAAGCCGTTCGTGGTGGCGGGCCATCAATTCGGCGACGATGCTCATGCGCTGACCTGTCCTCTGGGCGTGCTCTGCACGCCTCTACTCACGGGCGGTTTAAGCTGCCCGACGATGCGACGAAATTGCGGGTGGGATCAGGATAATCGTAGAAGGTGACCTCATCGCTTGTCGTGTCCCACACCGCGCACGACAGGTGGAAGTCGTTCCGGCTGTCCCGAGGGTCCCCGGCCGAACCCGGGTTGATGACCAGCACCTTGCCGAAGCGCTGCGCCATCTTGAAGTGTGTGTGTCCCACCACCAGTACATCGCAGTCGAGCTGCGCGGCACGCGCCCAGATCTGCTCATGTGGGTAGTGGTACTCCTTCCACGGCTCCCATGGTGAACCGTGTGTCATCAATACTTTCTTGCCGTCGAACATCAACTCTACCCGATATGGCTGGCCCCGCAGCCATTCGACCAGTTCCGGGTTGGCTCTCGCCAGCGCGCGGTCCATCCCCGGGCCCAGCAGGGTCTCCTCGTGGTTCCCCAGCACCACATGCGCTTCGAGCTCCCGCAGCCGGGCGATCACCTCATCCGACCACCGGAACTGGAACACCGAATCGCCCGCACACAGGAGCGCATCAAACGGCGCCATCAGCTCCAGCGCCCGCTCCAGCCCGCCGATGTTGCAGTGGATGTCCGAGACCATCGCGATTCGCATCTAGTGCCCAGTGCCCGGTGCCCGGTGCCTGGTGCCCGCGGGGAGGGCGACCGCCCACTGCTCCGGATCGATAACGCCCTTCAGATCCAGCGTCGTTTCCGCCTCGTACTGGGCGACTTCTTCGGCTAGCTGCCCCTGCTGGCTTCCAGGCTTTCGGCGCACCCCTTCGAGGAGACGGGTCCGGAGCCGTGAGATAGCTCGCGTATCATTGGCCAGGTCATCGGACTGCTCCGCGGACAGGTACCCGATGTCCTGCGCGACGTAGAGGTGCGAGAGGACTTCCGCTGCTGATCCCCGCGAAATCTCGATGAACCGTGCGAACTCCGTTATCCGGTTGCGGTCGCACCCTTCCGCGAGATTCGCCATGACCGACACGCTCGCTCGTTCAAGCTGCGTCGCCAGTCCGAAGTCGCGAGAGAATTGACCTTCTCGAGTAATCACGCAGACGCGCGTAGTTCGCGCTCGCGCCCGCTGCCAGGCGGTCAGATCCTCGAAGCGCTGCGCCAACCTCGCCTCCCTCTACTGGCTACCCTGTCCGCACCGGGCACCGGGCACCGGGCACCGGGCACTCCGGACGCGAACTCGGAACTCGAAACTGGTCCTACTCGAAAATCGACGTCACCACCTCTTCGATGCTCCGCTGCACCTCTGCGTCGTCCGTCAGTGCCCACGTGATCGCGACCTGGCATGCGCGCCGCGCCGGGATGCCTTCGGCGATGAGGCGCCCAGCGTAGATCAGCAGGCGCGTCGAGACGCCTTCGCCAAGGCCGTGTTCCTTCAGGTTCCGCACCTTCTCGCCGAGCTTCGCCAGGTCCATCGCGGTATCGGCCGAGCAGCCCGATTCGTGCTCGACGATCTTCGCTTCCTGCTCCTTCGGCGGGTAGCCGAATTCAATTGCAATGAAGCGCTGCCGCGTCGAGTGCTTCAGGTCCTTGAGCGCGCTCTGGTATCCCGGGTTGTAGGAGATGACCAGCAGGAAGCCCTCCGCAGCCTCGATCACCTGGCCCAGCTTCTCCACCGGCAGCAGCCGCCGGTAGTCCGTGAGCGGGTGAATCAGGACGGTGGTGTCCTTCCGCGCCTCCACCACTTCGTCCAGGTAGCAGATAGCACCGACCTTCACGGCCCGCGTCAGCGGACCATCGACCCAGCGCGTGCCGTCGACATCGAGCAGGTAGCGCCCCACAAGGTCGCTCGCCGTGAGGTCTTCGTGGCAGGCGACAGTGATCAGCGGGTGCCGGTGGGGCGCCGCGTCGTCGCCCTTCTTCGCCCGTAGTGGTTCGCCCAGCCGCCATGCCATGTACTCCACGAAGCGCGTTTTTCCCGCGCCCGTTGGCCCCTTCAAAAGGACCGGGATGCGTTGCTCATACGCGGTTTCGAAAAGCTCGATCTCGTCGCCGATGGGGAGGTAGAACGGCTCCTCCGTGACGGTGTACTCCTCGACGGCATGGATAACCGCCTCTTGCTGCTGCGTCGCCTCAGTCAACCCTTGCTACCTCCCGGCTGCTGTCTGCAGCCGCTGCTGTAGTGCGTTCCATTCCTCGCCGATGCGCCGTTTCAGCTCATCGAGGCTCGAGTTGTTCTCGATCACGATGTCCGCCAGGGCGATGCGTTCGGCGTTCGAAAGCTGTGAATCGATGCGCGCCCTCGCGGCGTCCGGGTCGAGCCCGTTTCGCTCTGCGAGACGTTGTACGGCGATATCTGGCTCGACAACGATGACCCAGATTGTGTCGACCAGGTCCTGCCAGCCCGCTTCGAAGAGTACCGCCGCTTCGAGCACCGCCAGCTCGTTGCCCGCTACCTCCAGGTCGGAGAGCTCTTCGCTGGCGAGCTTTCGGATGCCCGGCCAGACGATGTCTGTGAGCCGCTTCAATTCTTCGGGCTTGCCGAAGACCTTCCCGCCGAGCACCTTCCGATCGATGGTGCCGTCGGGTGCTACGAGCTCCTGCCCGAACGCCTCCACCACCTGGCGGAAGGTGTCCGTGCCCGGTTCGTAGGTACGGTGCCCGAGGAGGTCTGCGTCGATGACAGGCACGTTCTTGTCGCGAAAGAACTGAGCCACGGTGGACTTTCCGCTGGCAATGCCGCCAGTGAGGCCAATCACGTGCAAATGGGATCTCCGGAAGCCGATACGGCGCGAAATGCTGGACACGTTAGTGTATCGCCCGCCCCGAAAGGGCGGCAAACCCGGGTGGTATGATGCCCCCGATGAGT
>JALOAP010000442.1 GCA_023228745.1 Dehalococcoidia bacterium
CGAACTGAACGCCAGCTTCTACCGCCAGCCGAAGCCGGCCGCGTGGGACCTGTGGCGTGGCGAAGCACCGCCCGGCTTCCTCTTTGCCGTGAAAGCGAGCCGCTACATCACCCACATCAAGCGCCTCGCAGTCGAACGCGACTCCCTCGATCTCCTGTTTGGTGGTGCGCGGCGCCTCGGCGAGCACCTCGGCCCCATCCTCTACCAGCTCCCGCCGACCTTCCGGCGCGACCCGGAGAATGCGCGGCGGCTCGAGCGCTTCCTCGAATTGCTCCCTGCCGGCCTCACGCACGTGTTCGAGTTCCGCGACCGGTCCTGGTTCTCCGGGCCCACGTTCGAAGTGTTGGACGCCCATGGCGCCGGCTTCTGTGCCTTCCACATGCCCGGTCTCGAAGCGCCGCTGCGTGTCACCGGCGGCGTGCTCTACATGCGTTTTCACGGCGCTGGCCAGCAGTACAGCGGCGATTACGGCGAAGACGCGCTTCGCGACTGGGCGGCGCGCCTCGCCACTGCCGCCAGGGACGCCCCCGACGCGTTCGTCTACTTCAACAACGACATCGGGGGCCACGCCCCGCGCAACGCCCTGCGCCTGCGGGAGTTGCTGGCCGCCAGCTAATTTGCGCCGCCCACTTGCGAAGATACCGAAAAATTCGTTATCTTCGGGGGCGTGAGCACTGACCAGAACGCCGCCGAACGCATTATCCAGCGCTTCGGCGGTCAGTCCGCACTCGCCGCGCTGCTCGGCCGGCGACAAAGCACCATCCAGCATTGGGCGAAGACGGGCAGGATCCCGGCGCAATGGCACCAGGTCCTGATTTCGGTCGCTCGGGAAAGAGGGATCATTTTGGAACCAAAGGACTTCGTTGCAGTGGCTCCCCGCGAAATCGCACCCGCGAAGGGCAAACTCGGCGTGCTGCTTGTCGGTCTTGGCGCCGTTGCAACCACGTTCATTGCCGGCGTGGAAAACGCCCGGCGTGGGTCCGGTCAGCCTATCGGCGCCCTTACGCAGATGAGCACCATTCGCCTCGGCAAGCGCAGCGAGCGCCGCACCCCGTTGATCAAGGACTTTGTGCCGCTGGCCGACCTCAACGACATCGTCTTCGGCGCCTGGGACCCGATCCCCGACAACGCCTACGAGGCCGCGGTCAAGGGAGCCGTGCTCGACCGCCACGAGCATCTCGAACCGATCAAGGCCTTCCTTTCGAGCATCGAGCCGATGCCGGCCGTTTTCGACCAGTACTACGTGAAGCGGCTCGAAGGCTCGAACGTGAAGAGCGAGCCGAACAAGCTCGCCATGGCAGAAGCCGTGCGTAAGGATATCCGCGACTTCAAGGAGAAGAACGGCTGCGATCGGCTCGTGATGATCTGGTGTGCCTCCACCGAGATCTTCATGAAGGAAGCGGCCCCCCATCGCAACCTCGAGGACTTCGAAGCGGCGATGGAGGCGAACGATGTGAACATCGCTCCCTCGATGGTCTATGCCTACGCCGCGCTGATGGAGAACATCCCGTTCGCGAACGGCGCGCCGAACCTGACGACCGATATTCCCGCGCTCGAAAAACTTGCCTTGGACCGCGGCGTGCCCATCTGCGGCAAGGACTTCAAGACCGGCCAGACGATGATCAAGACCGTCCTCTCGCCGATGCTCAAGGCGCGCATGCTCGGCGTGAAGGGCTGGTATTCCACCAATATCCTCGGTAACCGCGACGGCGAGGTGCTGGACGACCCGGAGAGCTTCAAGACGAAGGAAGGCTCGAAGCTCGGTGTACTGGAGTACATCCTCCAGCCGGACCTCTACCCGCAGCTCTACGGCGACGTCTACCACAAGGTCGGCATCAACTACTACCCGCCCCGCGGCGACGACAAGGAGGGCTGGGATAACATCGACATCTTCGGGTGGATGGGCTACCCGATGCAGATCAAGGTCGACTTCCTCTGCCGTGACTCGATCCTTGCGGCGCCGCTGGTGCTCGACCTGGCACTCTTCCTCGACCTCTCGCAGCGCGCGGGTATGAAGGGCATCCAGGAATGGCTCTCGTTCTACTTCAAGTCCCCGGAGCACGCGCCCGAGGTCTACCCCGAGCATGACCTGTTCATCCAGCACACGAAGCTGAAGAACACGCTGCGCTACCTCATGGGCGAAGAGCAGATCACCCACCTCGGCCTTGAGTACTACGAGGTCGAAGAGGACTGACCGCTCGCCCCTACCGAACCGAGACGAGAGCACCCGGCGCAAGCCGGGTGCTCCTTTGCGGAGGCGCGGACCACAGCAGCTTCCGAAACTCCTCGACGGTCAGACCGGCGTGGACGATCCCACCCGTGGTGTACGCGTTAACAGGATCGCGCCGGGGTACCGTCAGGAAGCGAACGCCGTCGCTCATGACTACGTGCTTCCCTTCACGGATCACCCGGGAGCCCGCCTTCTCAAGCGCCCGAATGGCCCGGCGGTGTGAAACGCCGGGCACCGAGGGCACTAGACCGCGACCTCAATTTCTTCGACCTGTCCTTCAGGCCGTAGCTCAGCCATCGCGTCCAGGTACTCCCGGATGGCTTCTGCGATGTTCTCCAGCGCTTCCTCGCGCGTGTTTCCCTGCGGCCAGCAACCCGGCAGCACCGGGCACGACACGCTGAAGCCTTCGTCTGTCTCTCGCAGCACGACCCGGTAGCGAAGTGTTTGCATGCCAGGAGTATACGGTTCAACAGCCGGGGCCGGTCATGCGCCGCCGCTCTTCCAGTCGAAGGGCACGGGCACGGCCGAAGAAACGCTGGGAACTGGGAACGAAAGAGTCTGGAGCCTCGTCACGGATTCGAACCGTGGACCTAGCGATTACGAATCGCTCGCTCTGCCAACTGAGCTAACGAGGCCCGCACAGCGCCCGCTCGGTGGGCAGCTCTCATTGTAGCGTAGCGATCGCTAGGGGGAATCGTGCAGCGTTTGCGCGGGGACGAGCAATCGGCCACGATGCGCCCGCCCGGGGATGCTCCAAGGACACCGTGGGGAGACACCAAATGGACTGGCAGCCCGTTTTCGCCGAAGCACTCGATATCTTCGTGCGCTACCTGCAAATCGACACCTCGAATCCCCCCGGCAACGAAAAGGCCGCCGCCCGCTTCCTCGGTGCGCTCATCGAAGCGGAGGGCATCGAGACCGAATACATCGAGACGGCGCCGAACCGGGAGGTGCTGGTCGCACGATTGTGCGGCGACGGTTCGAAGCGGCCGCTGATGCTGTGCAACCATTCCGACGTCGTGCCTGTCGA
>JALOAP010000443.1 GCA_023228745.1 Dehalococcoidia bacterium
ATCTCCTCGTAGCACCGCCCGGCGAGCTTCTTGCACATCCAGCGCAGCGTACGGAGGCTCTCCTCGCGGCTCTGCGTTACTCCGTCGAAGTTGTGCCAGATCCCCACGTTGGGGGCATAGATCTCGGCAGCCGTTTCGATGTCACCCGCTTCGACGGCGCCAAAAAAGCGGTCGAGGATCGCGTATTTCCGCTGGGGGTTCACATTTCTGCTCCTGCCACCGCGCTGCCCCTTTTCGTAACGCAACCATAACACCTACTATGGTGAATACGGCTCCGTCGGGGGACGAAGGCTTACCGGTTTTCGCCCCTTTTGCCTTTAGCCCTTGTGGTGGCCCACGGCCACACCTGGGTAGCCATCGACCGGACACGGCGTGGCGGGCACCGGCCCCGTTACCGCGGTCCCGCCGGGTACAAATCTCGAGCCGTAGAGGTCCCTGTCTCATGGCGCGCATGACTGGCGCACAGATCGCTCTGGAGTCTCTTCAGCGCGAGGGCGTGGACACGATCTTCGGGTACCCCGGAGGCGTCGTGCTCCCGCTCTACGACACCCTTCCGGAATTCCCGGGCATTCGACACATCCTCGTACGGCACGAACAGGGCGCGGCACACATGGCCGATGGCTACGCCCGCGCCAGTGGCAGGCTCGGGGTCTGCCTCGGCACCAGTGGCCCCGGCGCCACCAACCTGGTGACCGGCATCACCACGAGCTGGATGGACTCGACGCCCGTTCTCGCGCTCACCGGCAACGTGGCGCGCACCCTGCTTGGGAAGGATGGCTTCCAGGAAGCCGACATCACCGGCATTACCCACTCCATCACCAAGCACAACTACCTCGTCATGAGCCCCGACGAGATCGCGCTCAGCATGCGCGAAGCCGCACACATTGCGACGACCGGCCGTCCCGGCCCCGTGCTTGTCGATATTCCGAAGGATGTCTTCCAGGAGGAGGCCGAGTTCGATTGGCCGGAGCGGGTGAGCCTTCGCGGCTACAAGCCCACGACTGAGGGGCACGCTGGCATGATTCGCCGCGCTGCGGAACTCATCGACCAGGCGCAGCGCCCGATCATCATCTCCGGTCACGGCATCATCTGGGGCAATGCCCAGCACGAACTCATCGAGCTCGCCGAGAAGGCCCAAATCCCGGTGATCACGACCTTCCTCGGGATCGGTGGCTTCCCCGAATCGCACGAGTTGAGCTACGGCTGGCTCGGCATGCACGGCATGTACTACGCGAACATGGCCGCCGATAGCGCAGACGTCGTGATCGGCGTCGGCATGCGCTTCGATGACCGGGCGATGGGCCGCTTCAAGGACTTCAACCCCAACGCCAAGATCATCCACATCGACATCGACCCCGCGGAGATCGGCAAGAACTTCCCGACCGCCGTTCCGATCGTTGGCGACGTCAAGAACGTGCTTCCGCGCCTCACGGACCAGGTCAAGCAGGGGAACCGCACCGAGTGGTTCCGCTGGATCGACCAGGTCCGCGAAGAGCACCCGAGCCTCCATATCCGCGAGTCGCGCCGGATGCTCCCGCAGTACGTGGTCCGCTCGCTCTACGAAGCGACGAGCGGCAACGCCACGATCGTCACGGGCGTCGGCCAGCACCAGATGTGGGCCGGCCAGCACTACTTCTACTCGAAGCCGCGCCAGCTCATCACCTCTGGCGGGCTGGGCACCATGGGCTTCGAACTCCCCGCCGCAATCGGTGCGCAGGTCGCCCTCCCCGAGGAGGAGATCTGGGCGATCTGCGGCGATGGCAGCTTCCAAATGAACACCCAGGAGCTCGCGGTCCTCGTCGATGAGCAGCTCCCGGTGAAGATGGCTATCTTCAACAACGGCTACCTCGGCATGATCCGGCAGTGGCAGCAGCTCTTCTACGACAAGAACTACAGCAGCTCGGCACTCACTCAGCCGGACTTCTGCAAGCTCGCCGATGCCTACGGAATTCGTGCCCTCCGCGTGGAGACGAAGGCCGAAGTGGAGCCAGCCATCCGCGAAGCCCGCGCACACAAGGGGCCCATCCTGCTCGACTTCCATATCGACCAGGAAGAGAACGTCTGGCCGATGGTGCCCGCCGGGGCGTCCCTCGCCGAGACGCTCGAGGCGCCCGAGGAGGAACTCGCGCGATGAGTCTCTCCAGCAACGGCTACAAACCGCGCTCGCGGCCGCACACTCTCGTCGCCATCGTCGAAGACAAGCCGGGCGTGCTTATGCGCGTCGCCAGCCTCTTCCGGCGTCGCGGGTTCAACATCGAATCCCTCACCGTGGGGCATAGCGAAGAGAAGGGCCTCAGCCGAATGACCATCCTGGTCGACGGCGAAAGCGCCCCCGTCGAGCAGGTCGAGAAGCAGCTCTACAAGCTGATCGACGTCGTGAAGGTGTCCGACCTCTCCCAGGAGGACATGGTTGCCCGCGAACTCGCACTCATCAAAGTGCGTGCCAACAACCTCAACCGCCACGAACTGCTCGACATTGCCAACGTGTTCCGCGCCGACATCGTCGACATCGCCACGAACACGCTCACCTTCCAGGTCGTCGGCGACGAGGACAAGATCAATGGGCTGATCAAGATGCTCGAGCCTTACGGCATTCGCGAACTCTCACGGACTGGTCGAATAGCGATGGTCCGCGGCCCGAAAACGACTACGGTCCACGAAAAGGAGCCGGCCAAGATCCGCGAGATCCACGAGAAGGCCGGGCGCCGCCTCGATGGGGTCGAACTCCCCTTCAGCAGCGACTGACCTACCCCGTCAGGACTCTTATTCGGGGGCGCCAACTGGCGCCCCCTTCTGCTGCCCTACAGCCCGTACCGCTCCGGTGTCGTCCGCAGCCATTCCCCCACCACCTCCCCGATCATGATCGACGTGAGGTTTGTGTTTGCTCGCGGCACGCTCGGCATGATCGAAGCGTCCGCCACGACCAGTCCCTCAACTGCATGCGCGCGCCCATATTGATCCACGACCGCGCCCGGGTCTTCCTTCGGTCCCATCTTTGCGGTGCCGCACGGGTGGAAGCCGCTCGCCGCGAGGCGCTGCAAGAGGTCGGCGATGCTGTCGTCGTTGAGTGCCCTGCCCGGCGCCGGGAACAGCACCTCTGCCATCAGAGGCCGCATCGCCTTCGTCTGCGTGAACGCGATGGCGCCCCGGAAGGCCGCCGTGAGCCGGTTCGTGTCACGTTCGTCCTCACAGAAGCGCTGTTCGGTGATGGGCGCGGCGTGTGGGTCTGCCGAATCGATCCGCAGCGTCCCCCCCG
>JALOAP010000444.1 GCA_023228745.1 Dehalococcoidia bacterium
GCATTCCACCCTATGGCTGCTACGTTCGAAGTGCTCGAAGCACTGCCATTTTCGGTAGCACGCCTCCGCCGCCGCCTGCGCGAGCTGGATGCTACCGCCGATGAGATTCGCAAGCGTGCGTTCCCCGTCGAGCCGGACGAGCTGCGCCGCCTGCTCGGCAAGACCGGCTCCGAGCGGATCACGCTCATCTGCACCACCGTCACCGGGCGGCGCCTCGTTTTCCTCTGTCGCCGGCTCAGCCCCGGCCGCTAATTGCGAAGGGGTGTAGACAATAATGATGCCGAACTGCTAACGTTCCCTTCTGCCTACGCGGTTTCACATTTGCACCGCGAACATTGCTCCCTTCGGGGGTCGGGAGGCCAAACCATGGCGATGACCACGAGTCCGTTCGAGAACTACCTCGACCTCGTTGAAGCTGCGCGCGAACTTGCTATCCATCCGCAGAGCCTGCGGCGCTTGATCAAGCAAAAGAAGATTCCCGCTACCCTCTTCGCCGGGAAGTACCTCATCGAGCGCGACAAGCTCGAGATGTTCAAGTCCAACTACGACCCTCGCCCCGGCCGCAAGCCGATCCGCCGCCTGCTCTAGGGCGTTCACAATCCGGTGATTGCATCTGCCCCTATCGAGGATCGATTGGGGTGATCACGCCGACCCGTTCCTCGATCGCCTCCGCCGCGTCAAGGCAAAGGTCCTCGCGGTATCGGCCACCGATCACCTGAACACCCTGTGGTAGCCCGTCGCTTTCGCCCACCGGGACGACAGCCACCGGCAACCCGAGCAGGTTCCCGGCCAGGACAAGCCGCAGGTTGTTCACGATCGCCGTCACTGCCTCGGCAGTGGTCAGGTCATACCCGACCTCGAATGGCTGCGCCGTACTCACCGGGCCCAGCACCAGCGGATACTCCGCGTGGAATTGCGCCCAGGCTCGCGCGATGCCCTGCCGCTCCACAAACGCCGAAACATACGTCCCGAAGTCGCCCGGCGGTACAGCCTCCATCCCGAGCGAGAGGAACCGCAGGGCATCCGCCCCGGCAACATCCCCGAGCAGCGGAAGCAGTGCAGCATTGACTTCCGTGAGCACCACCCGTGCCCACAGGTCCCGTGCCTCCGTGATGAGCGGCAGGTCGACTTCCACCGTTTCGTAGCCCGCGTCGCGAAGGGCCTCCGCCGCCTTCTGCACCCCGGCGGCTACCCCCGGCGCGACGCCCGTTCCGCCCGGGTCCGCGCACACCGCCACACGCTTCGGCACAGGTGGGCCCTGCAACGGCGCCGGCGTGTACCAGGGGTCGCGCGGGTCGGGCGCTGTCATGTGTGTGAAACCGAGGCGCAGGTCGCGCACACTGCGCGCCATGGGGCCCTCCACTGCAAACAACTGCAGCGTGATGGGTAAGTCCTCTGGTGCCACTGCCGACCCGGCCGGGACCCGCCCCAGCGTCGGCTTGAGCGCTGCCGTCCCGTTGCACTGCGACGGCCACCGGAGGGAGCCACCGTAGTCGTTCCCGACCCCTAGCGGCGTCATCCCGGTCGCCAGCGCCACGGCCTCGCCGCCGCTCGAACCCCCGGGTGTGACGCGCGCATCCCACGGGTTCTTCGTTGCACCGCGAAGCGCGTTGTCCGTGTGCCAGCGCAGGCCGAAGTCCGGCAGGTTCGTCCGCGCGAAGGGGATCGCACCCGCCGCGCGGAGTTGCGCGATGTGTGGCGCATCGAGCGGCGGGATGGCCTCCGCCATCGCTACAAGTCCCTGCGTCGTTGCGCTCCCCGCGAGGTCGATGTTCTCTTTCACGCTAAGGGGGACGCCGTGCAGAGCCCCCAGCGGTTCCCCGGCTTCCACGGCTCGGTCGGCCACCTCCGCCGCCGCCATTGCCTCGTCGCCGAGCACTACCGTGACGGCGTTGAGCTTCGGGTTCACCTGTTCGATGCGCGAGAGGTGCGCCTCAAGCACCTCCCTCGCGCGCACCTGCCGCTCCCGAATCATCGTCGCCAGCTCGCTCGCCCCATGACGCCAGAGTTCGTCCGCCATGACACCCACCTCTTGGCGCGCGACTCTACGAGCCAGGGGGGCGGTTGTCTACGCTATCCCTTTCTCCTCGAGCATCTTCAGCACGGCGTCATCGTGGGAGAAGTCGAACTCATACGTGTCGCGACCCTCCTCCCGGAACCAGGCGTAGGAATCCGCCAATCCCCTGCGAAGTCCAAACTTCGGCGCCCACCCAAGCTCCCGCTTCGCCTTCTCGATGGAAAACACCATCCCGCCCCGGTACCACTCGGCCCAATGGATGACCGGCGGCCGGATCGCCTTGGCGATGTCGCGCGGGATGTGCACCAGCTTCGCCTCGACCCCCACCGCCTCGGCCATCAGCCGCACATACGCTGCCATCCCCGCGAATTCTGCGCCGTTGATGTTGTAGACCTGCCCCACTGACGCCTCGGTCTCGATGACCGCACACATCGCCGCCGCAACGTCGTCGATATGCACCAGGTGGACCGCCGCCATGCCATCCCCGGGCATCAGGATCGGCCGGCCAGCTTCGAGCCGTGCGAAGAACCCCGGGTCGCGTGTTGGGAGGGGACTATGCGGCCCCAGCGTATGGCCAACCCGCAGGCTCGTGGCCGGGAAACCCGAGCGTTCGTACTCGGCCTGGAGCAAGCGCTCGCAGCGCACCTTGCCCCCTCCGTATGCCCGGGCCGGGTTCACTGCGTCGTCGTCGGAAACCGGGAACTCCTCCGTCACGGGCTGCACGTCCGACCAGAGGTACACCGCGGTCGAACTGGTAAAGACATAATGCTTTACCCTGCCGCGGAACAGCTCCACAAGCGGCTCCACATCCGTCGTCTGGTACGAGGTGTTGTCGAATACGGCGTCGAAGTCGTCCCGCAGCGGTCCCAATACCTGCTCAATAACTCCCGGGACCTTCCGGTCGCCGTGGACCCGCCGGACGCCTTCGGGCAGTGGCGAAGGATGACTGTTGAATACCGTCACCTCATGCCCTCTGCGGGCGAGTTCTTCGACGAGGTGCCGTCCGATATACCGGTTTCCGCCGGTCACAAGTACGCGCATGCGAGCCTCCGTGTTGTTGCGGTCTATGCGCTACAGGCTAGACGCTCGACGGCTTGCGCGCGCGAAACTAGCAGGGTGCTGAAAAAGTGGGATCGGCTGAATCGCTGATGTGAGGGATCATGTCTCCAACAGGAGGCAGTCCCATGCGCGGCAGGAACGAACGGCAGGCGAAGATGCTCCTGGGCGTAACGCC
>JALOAP010000445.1 GCA_023228745.1 Dehalococcoidia bacterium
GTCGAAAGTGCGGCGAGCGGAACGACCAGGGCGGCGCCGATGAGGGCCGGCCGGGTGAGCAAGATGTGTGAGAGCGTCTGAAATTTCACTCGTGCCTCCACCCACTCCTACCCCGCTTTGGCCGGCATGTGATGGGTGCGCAGCGGACTCTCGGGGAACGGGGCGTGGACGTTCGGAGGCTCAGCGCGGGGTCATACTGCGCCGGATCACTTCGATGTGTGCACTCTCTTCGAGCGCGGTGATCCAATGGAGCGCTTCCCACAGCGACTGCCCGCGGGCGTATGCGCCGTGCCCACGAAGCAGTACTACCAGGCTCGATTGCAAGGCATGTGCGATCTGTTCGACCTGGCGTTCGCCAGCCTCGACAACGGGCACCTGCTTCAGGTGGAGCTGGCCCTCCAGATCGCCCGGGACGAAGCAGCCGGTGTCGAACGAGAGCGCGATCGCGTGGCGTGGGTGTGCATGGACCACGGCCGCCGCGCCGCCAAGCGCGTAGATGGTGGTGTGGAGGAAGGTGTCGCTTGAGGGTGGCGGGCCATCGTGGGACCCGTTCGCGTGCACGCGGGCAATGTGGCGTTCCTGGAGGCGCCCGAGCATGGTGCCGGTGCCGGTAATCCACATCGCGCTGCCGTCCCGGACGGAGAGGTTGCCGCCATGGCTGGTGACAAGCGCGAGGCGGTAGAGGTCGCGTCCAACTTCCTGCATATCGCGAAGGATGGCTGGTGGGATACTCATGGCTGCGGGCATTTTAGGCCGAGGGCGCTATTCGAGCGCCCGGAGGACCGCGGTGGCGGCAACGGCCGCGGTCTCGGTGCGAAGGATGTGGGGAGCGAGGCGTAGCAGCAGCGCACCCGCGGCCTTCGCTTTCGCCAATTCTTCTGGAGAAAATCCACCTTCCGGCCCAATGGCGGCAGCGACGGTGCCGGCCGGTGGGAGCAGCCGCTGCACTTCCATAGCATTGCGGCCGTGCTGGTCGCCGATTACCAGGGGCCCATGGTGCCGGGCGAGCAAGCCAGTGAAGCGCGCCGGTTCGGTCACAACCGGCATCCAGAGTCGCCCGGATTGCTCGGCGGCTTCGATGGCGATGCGGTGCCAGCGCTCCTGCTTGTGACGCGAGCCACCCTCGCCGCGTGCCGTGAAGTCGGCCAGCAGCGGACGAATCACGTCAGCGCCGGCCTCGACGCACTTCTCGATGGCCCATTCGAAGCGGCTTGGGCGCACGAGGGCACACCAGATCTCGAGTGTGCGTGCAGGCTGCGGTTCCTGCCGGGTGAGTTCGGCGACCTCGCATTGGAGTGCGGTCTTCCCTTCGACGGTCACGGTGGCACGCCATTCGTGGCCATTGCCGGAGAACAGGCGGAATTCGTCGCCGGTACGGAGCCGCATCACGGCCGAGAGGCGGCGGGATTGCTCGGCATTGAGCTGGAGCCGGCCGGGGGCGAGCCGCTGCGGTAGGTAGAGCCGGGGGATGTGAGCCACGATGACCGCCGGGAGTGGGTGCTCCCTTCCTCATAGCACGGCGCGGGCAGCGAAGGCCAGCACTGCCGCTGATGCGTCTCGTGCGTGAGCGCCTACACGACGGTGGAACGGAGCGACGCGAAGCGCGCGGCGATCGCTTCGTCCAGGCGGGAGTAGTGCCGTTGGAAGCCGGGCGAGTCGAACTCTTCGGTGGTCATGATGATCGCGTCTTCGCCATTGTCCGCGTAGTAACGCTTCCGTTCCCCTACTTCATGGAAACCACACCGCCGGTATAGCCTGCGGGCGGCCTCATTCGAGAGGCGCACCTCCAATGTGGCCACCTGCATCCCCTCGGCGCGCGCGAGGTCGAGGAGCGCACGGACGACGACCAGGCCATAACCCACCCGGCGGTGCTCGCGGCGGACGGCCACGGTCACAACGTGTGCTTCGTCGAGTTGCAGCCAGAGACCACCGAACGCCACGATGGCCGGGGCCGAGTCGCAGAGGGTCCGTTCGAGCACGACGTAGCGCGCGATCTTGTTTTCCTGAAGCTCGCGTTCGAAGGCGGTGGCGGGCCAGCCGGAGACGAACGCGACACGCTCGATCGCGGCGACGTCGGGTACGTCGCGAGGCTCCATCCGGCGGACGGTGATGGTCGCGCACGCAGATAAGTGCCCCACGAACCCATCCTACGTCCGCGCCCGGCTGCGGGGCGAGCCTCAACCCCGGCCATGGTGCGCCGATAGTTGCCATATGGGAGCAACACCAGACCCAGGAGCGACTGCCGCGGTGATCTGGCGTACCGGGTCTTCTCCGGGAGCGGCGAGCGGACGCCTGCGCACCATTTCCGGCGAGGGCGTGGCGCTGCACATCGACGGCGACTTGCCATGGCAGCCCGAGACAGAGGTGCTCGTTGTGCTTGGCGAGATCGGGCACCGGCAAGTCGCCCGTGCGCGGCACGTGATGAGCCGCGGGAGTATCGCCGTGTTCAACTTGCTCACGCATTTTCGGCCATTCGACCTCCGCGGGCAGACCCGGTACCCACTCTTCGCGACGACGGAGGTGCGTTCGCTGGCCGTGCAGTCGCGTCACCCGGGGCGTGTGCTCGACATCTCGCTCGGCGGACTCGCCGTCGAGGTCGCCACGAACCCCCTGGGAAAGCAGGTGGAGGTCCCGCTCCACATCCACGGGTTCAAGGCCACACTGCCGTGTGAAATCGTGGGCGTTGCGGGCGAGGAGGGACACTTCATCCTGCACCTGAAGTTCGCGTCCCTCACACCTCCACAGCAAGCGTTCATCCGCCACGTAGTCGACCACCTGCAATGCGAGGCGGCGCTGCAACACGCCTCCTGACGTTTACTGCTCGGCTGGTGTCTCCTCACCGGATGGGGTCGTTGGGACGGGAGTGGCGGTGTCCGTCGGCGCCTCAGTCGGCGATTCGGTCACCGTCGCCGTCGCGGTGGCGTCCGGGGAGGCGCTCGGCGTCACATCCGGGATCTCCGTCGCGGTCGGTTCAAGTGGAACGTCGATCGCGCGCGTAGGGATGGGAACGGAGGGCGCGCCAGTCGAAGGGACAATCCCGGCCGGACGCGTCGGGGTGGGAGTGACGACTGCTGTAGGCGTTGCCGTCGGCGGAACCGTGGGCGAGGGCGTCGCCGTCGCTGTGGGCGAAGGGGAGGGGGTCGCGGCCGCGACAGCATCAGCTTCTTCGTTGTCGGCGATGAAGCGGGCGCCGGCCAGGCCGACCAGGAGGGAGCCGAGGAGTGCCAGTCCGATGAGCACCAGCTTC
>JALOAP010000559.1 GCA_023228745.1 Dehalococcoidia bacterium
ATCATGCAGCCCGCCGCCTCGATGACGGGCAGGCCGGCACCGATCGCCGCAGCCATTGGCTCTTCAATCAGGTAGCAGCTGCGTGCTCCAGCGTTCAGCGCCGCATCGTGGACCGCGCGCTTTTCGACCTCCGTCACCCCGCTGGGAATGCCGACCACCACCCGCGGCTGCGCAAGGAAGCTGCGGTCATGTACCGCCCGAATGAAGTAGCTCAACATCTTCTCGGTGACTTCGAAGTCGGAAATCACTCCATCGCGCAGCGGTCGCACGGCAATGATGTTTGCCGGCGTCCGGCCAACCATCCGCTTCGCTTCCGCTCCAATCGCGAGGATCTTCTTCGTTACCCGGTCGATGGCAACGACCGAAGGTTCGTCGATGACAATGCCTCGCCCGCGCACCATGACCAACGTGTTGGCGGTGCCGAGGTCAATCGCAATATCGTGCGATAGAAACCCGAAGAGATTTGCGAGGGGGCCCAGTAAAGCCAAATTGCAGATCCAGGGGGAGGGACTGCGGACACGACAACGCGTACGACGTGTGTTGCATTATATCGGCCACAATCATGCACGCGAGGTTCGTTCGTCTCGAAGGTTCGAAATCGGTGAGGATCCGGCGCTTCCTGTCAATCGGGTGGTTCGAGACTCCCGGGCCCCGCTTCGAGCAATCGTCCGAACTCCGCTTCATCGATCGTTCGCACCCCCAGTTGCTGCGCCTTCGTCAGCTTCGAGCCTGCGTCTTCCCCAACGACCAGGAGGCTTGTCGCCTTCGAGACTGAACTGCCTACCTTGCCGCCGAGTTCGCGGATCTTCTGTTCCGCCTCGCCGCGCGACATCCCTTCCAGGCGGCCGGTGACCACGATCGTGAGTCCCGCGAGCAGGTCGCTCGTTGCAGCAGCACGACGCTGCACCGGGTTTACGCCTGCCGCCTGGAGCCGCCGAACGACAGTCCGGTTCTCCTCGCGCCCGCTCCACGCCGCGATGCTCGCCGCCACGACCGGCCCAATGCCCTCGACTTCCTGCAGTTCCTCGGCGCTCGCATTGAGGATTGCGTCCAGGCTCCCGAAGTGCTCCGCGAGCAGCCGCGCTGTTTCGAAGCCCACATGCCGGATGCCGAGCGCGAAGAGCACGTTCGCCAGTGGCCGTTGCTTGCTCGCCTCGATGCCCCGCACCAGCTTCTCGGCGCTCTTGGTCCCCATGCGCTCAAGCCCGGCCAGTTGCTCGACCGTTAGGTGGTACACATCCGAGATGTCCCGAACGAGCCCGGTTTCGAAGAGTGTGTAGGCCATCCGTTCGCCCAGGCCCTCGATGTCCATCCCTGCCCGTCCCGCGAAGTGCTCCAGCAGCCGGATCTGCTGCGCAGGGCACTGCGTATTTGGGCAGTAGATAATCACCGCCTCCTCGGCGTCCCGGGTCACGGGTGTGCCGCAGGCAGGGCAGTTCTCCGGCATGGTGAACTCCCGTTCGTCACCACTCCGCAGGCTGGGGACCGGCCCCACGACCTGGGGGATCACTTCGCCCGCACGTTGCACGATGACGGTGTCGCCGATGCGGATGTCCTTCCGCCGGATGTCGTTCTCGTTGTGGAGCGTAGCGAGTTTCACGCGCGCACCGCCGACGATGACGGGTTCGAGCACCGCAAACGGGTTCAGTGCGCCGGTGCGGCCGACGTTCACCTGGATGTCGAGCAGCCTCGTGGTCCGCTGTTGCGGCGGAAACTTGAACGCCGTCGCCCAGCGCGGCTCGCGGCCCACGACGCCCAGTTCGTCCCACGCCCTCGTGTCGTCGATCTTCAGCACCACGCCATCGATGTCGTAGTCGAGGCGCTCCCGCTCCTTTCCCCACCAGTCGATGCGCTGGATGGCGTCGTCGAGGCTCTCATGCCGCTGTGCGTCCGGGTTCGTGCGGAATCCGAGCTCCGAGAGCCACCTCAGGATCTCGAAATGGTGCTGGGGCACTGGCCCCTCTGCCCAGCCCAACTGATAGATGAAGATCGACAGCGGGCGCTCCGCGGTGACTCGCGGGTCGAGCTGGCGCACCGCCCCGGCTGCCGCGTTTCGGGGGTTCGCGAAGAGCGGCTCGCCGCGGTCCGCGCGGTCCGCGTTCATCGCCTCGAAGCCGCTCTTCGTCATGTAGACCTCGCCACGGACCTCGAACCGGGCCGGCGCACCATTGCTCAGTGCGAGCGGCACCGTCTTGATGGTGCGCAGGTTCGCCGTGATGTTTTCGCCGTGGTGACCATCGCCACGTGTCGCGCCTTGCACGAACTTCCCGTCTTCGTACACCAGCGCCACCGCGAGGCCATCGATTTTCGGCTCGCTCGTGAGCGCGAAGTTCTCACGATCCAACCCGGCCGCCGCCCGCCGGTGCCATGCGCGCAGCTCCTCCTCCGTGAACGCGTTCGAAAGGCTGAGGAGTGGGAGCCGGTGTTCCACCACGCCGAAAGCCGCCACCGGCGCCGCACCCACCCGCTGTGTGGGCGAATCCGGCGTGATGAGCTCCGGGAACTTCGCCTCGATCGCGCGAAGCTCCGCCATCAGCTCGTCGTACTCGGCGTCCGCGACCTCCGGCGAGTCAAGCACGTAGTAACGGTAGTTGTGGT
>JALOAP010000446.1 GCA_023228745.1 Dehalococcoidia bacterium
AATCCGTTGGAACTCCCATCAAGGTTATCAGCCCATTGTACGTTGTGGCTTCTGGAGCACCGGCTTCGGTGGATAATACGACAATGCTTTCAAAATTGGCAAAAGATGCTTCGCCTTTTTTTGAACCACAAGCAGAGAGCGTGAAGATAAAACTTATGGCAATCAGGAAAATCAGTATTTTGGATTTTTTCATTTTGTCCTATCCTTCTATTATTTTCGCGCGTGCGAATAGTTTGTAAAGTATTTCTTTCATTTCCCAAAAATTCAACGTGTTCGCTTTTGGCTTGATCACAACAAAGAAATCGACATTGTTGGGTAAAGTCAGTTTGCGAACAATCTCCCGGATTCGGCGTTTTGCTTGATTGCGTGCGATTGCCGACCCAAATTTTTTAGGAACACTGATGGCATAGCGAAAATGCTCATGTTGGCTGTTTCGAATATGATAAAGCGCAAAAAACCCATCGCCAACGCTTTGCCTTTGTTTCATCAATGATTCAATTTCACTGTTTTTTTTGATCCGATATGCTTTTTTCACAAGAAGCCCCCTTGATAAAAAACAAAAATCACCAAAATATATTCTTCCGGTGATTTCAAGTTCAAATATATATGGGTGAGATGCTATTTGATTTTTAGCGGTCGGATACAGTCAATACTTGGCGGCCGGCAGCTCTTCTTCGCGCCAATACTTTTCGTCCATTAGCTGTTTTCATCCGGGCTCTGAAACCATGAACTCTTGCGCGTTTGATTTTACTCGGTTGGTAAGTTCTACTCATTATAATTCCTCCAAATCAGGTCCAAAAACCATGCTACATCATTATACGGGATTTTCAGTTTTATGTCAACAAATTTCCATTGCAATCCGCTTAGATCCGGTTTTTGTCCACTTTTTCACTTTGCGCCATTTAGCGATGATTGTGAGTTATCCAGATTCTCCACAATCCGGTGGAAATCATTGGTCTGACAAAATGGGGATAAGTCTCAATCTCCGCCAGTTTATGGGATAAGTTTTCCACATTTCGACCGTGGATTAAAAAAATCAAATCTCAGTTATCCACATTTTTTGTGGAGAAATAAGTGTGTGTATTTTGAATGTCTATGATATAGTAAGTTTAAGATGTGGGGGATCAGTGGATGGAACAATATCAAAAAATCTGGGACAAAATCAAGTACCAGTTACAGATGACTTTGGATGACGATGTTTATAACGAACATTTTTTTGGTATTTCCAACGTTTTTAAGGTTATTAATAACACGATTTATTTGATTTCACCGAATTCGTTTATTAAAAGTAAGATTGAATCGTTCTATTTGAATCGGTTGAATGCGATGTTGAACGAGTACCTTCCGGAAAAGCACTTATTCAAAATTATTACCAAAGAACAGGCGGCAGAAGAAATCGCCAAAACATCGAGTTATGAAATCAATGTTCCGGAGCCGGATCTGGAGTCTAAATACAAGACCGGTTTGAATAACTCTTATACTTTTGATAATTTCGTCGTTGGTTCCAGTAACCGGTTGGCATATACCTCGGCGATGAAAGTAGCCGATCAACCTGGAGTTGTTGCCAATCCACTTTATATTTTTGGTGATGTCGGTTTAGGAAAAACCCACTTGATGCAATGTGTTGGTAATTACATCATCGAAAACGATGTCAATAAAAAGGTTTTATATGTCAAAACCGATCAATTTATCGAAGATTACGCCAAAGCAGCTCAAAAAAAAGCCTTTGATGATTTTTCCAAAAAATATGAAAATGTCGATATTTTACTCGTGGACGATATTCAATTTTTATCCGGAAAAACTCAGTCTCAATTGGAGTTTTTTAAAATCTTTGAAAAACTCAAAGAAAGCAACAAGCAAATAGTGATTACATCCGATCGTCCAGCTTCTGAACTATATGAGATCATGTCGCGGTTGACGTCCCGTTTTGAATGGGGATTATCCGTGGATATCAATCGCCCAAATTTAGAACATCGAATATTGATCTTAAAAAAGAAACTACAAGCCGAAACCAGTGATCCAGACTTGATCCCGGAAAGTATTTTAGATTATATCGCCAGTATTTTTGACAATAACGTCCGGGAATTGGAAGGAGCTTTAAAGCGCGTTCTTTTCTATTGTACTGCTTTTGACTACAAATTTACGATCGCCAACGCTGAAGAAGCTTTGAAAAATCTAATCAATTCGAAAAACATATCTAATAAAACGCTTGAAAGCAGCAATTTCAACAATGTACTCGATATTGTGAGTTCCTATTATAATATCAGTACCTCGGATCTTTTATCCAAAAAAAGGAAAAAACAATACGTTTTTCCTCGCCAAGTGTCGATGTATATCTTGAAAGAACTGTTTGATCTCACTTATAAAAAAATTGGGCAGATTTTCAATAACCGAGATCACTCAACGGTCATCTATTCCATTGAACAAATCGCTAATGATATGCAGATTGATTCCATCAAAAAAAGCGACATCGACAAATTGTTAGTCAAATGTGGAAAAAAAGCATGATTTGGTGAGTTATTCACAGGATTAAAAGTGTACTAATAGAGCGGAATATGGTATAATATCACTGGAAAAACAATGATTTTATCCCCCTATCCACTCTGATAATAATAACAACAAACAAAACTAAAAGATAATTAATGTAAACGCCATGGAGGTCCAATATGAACTTTTCCTTATCCACCAATGTATTGCTCAATAGTCTCTTGATTTCCCAAAAAGCCTTGTCTAATAAGACACCAGCTCCTTATCTGCAAGGCATAAAAATGGAAGTGACTCCCAAAGAAGTTATTTTGATTACAAGCAATTCGGATATATCCATCAAACTATCGATCAAAGATGACAGTCTTGTTGTGGAGTCCTCTGGAGAAATTTTGGTACCGGGTAAATTTTTCGTTGATATTATCCGCAAATTAGAAGGTGACCGAATTGAACTTTCAGTTGTGGATAACAACAGCTTGCGCATGGTTGCAGGAGATTCAGATATTTCTTTGAATTTGCTGAATGTCGATGATTTTCCTGAATTGGATTTTCCACTGAATGATGAACCCATCAAAATCGATTCCAAAATTATGAAGGCGATCATTCATCAAACCACTTTTGCGACGTCTGCGATTGAAAATCGTCCGATCTTGACCGGAGTCAATATTCGGGTCGAGGGAGAAAAATTAACCGCAATCGCAACCGACTCATTCCGACTCAGTCAAAAAATGATTGAGATTCCTAAAAATATG
>JALOAP010000447.1 GCA_023228745.1 Dehalococcoidia bacterium
CATAGAAGACGATGGTCCTGTGGCTGTAGGGACGCGTGTCGTAAATGAGGCCCCGCTCGGATACGGACGTGAGATCGATGTGGCAGTGCTCGGGGAAGAGCCGGAAGACAGTCTGCACAAGGTGACTCTTGCCACCCGAGCTTTCGCCCTTCACGACCAGCGAGATGGGCGTGTCCAGGTGCTGTGAGGCGATGGCGAGGTAGACCATCAGCACGTTCCGACGCTCGCCCACCACCCCCTGCTGAGCCACCGCCTCTGCGATGAGGAACAGGAGTGCGGGGTCTTCCAGCAGCGGCTTGGTGGACTCATCCAGTGCTGCCACTCGTTCGGTCCTCGCCAGCGCTTCTGCCTGCTCATCTCTGGCCTGCACGGCCGCCAACCGCTCGTCGTGCTGTTGCACGAACCAGGCGGCGTGCTCCTCCCAGTCCACGGACAACTTCACAGCCAGTCCGACGAGCACTCGTTCCACCAAGGCTCGCTCGCCCTCGTCAGCGCCGCGAAGGGCCCGAACCAATGCTCGCCGCGCTTTCGCGTCGGCCAGGTTCACGACATCCACGCCCAGCACAACGCCTTCGCGTTCCACCGCGACCTGCCAGCGTTGCCGTTGTTTGCACGCGAGGAATTCCAGTCCTTCCTCCCGGTATCGCAGCCCATCGGCCTCGTGCTCCGGCTGGAGCAGTAGCTCATGCGACACGGATGGGCCCCCTCGGGCGGGCAGGCGTGAAGCGCGGAACCACAACGGCTCCTGGCTTGAGAGTCCCTGCCCACTTCGCGATCGCGCGAACCTCCTCCTCAGGCACCGGGGTCTCACATCGCCGGTCGTTGAGCACCTGCAAGAGCGCGTCGATCTCGACCGCGTCGTAGCCCATGTTTCGGAGGCGTGCGGCCTCGACTACCAGATGGAGGTGACGTGTATCAGTGGAAACGGCATCCGGCAGCGGGGGCTGTTTCTCCTTTGCCGCTGGCCGGACGCCAGCCTCGATGAAGTCGCCCAGCTCGTAGCCGGGGGCAGACTGGTGCAAACGCAGCAGGCGCACGGGATAGTCCTTCCCATCCTTCGCCTTCTTCACTGAGTCCACATTCCATGTCCCCGGGACGCGAAGAATCTGACTGCGCAACGCGGTTGCGGGGTCCCCACCCCAATCGCCTGCCATCCCACGGATGAGGCCGATTAGCTCGTCCGCGTCCTCGCCATCCACCGGCTGCGCGAGCTTCCAGTACGCGTGGATGCCGCGTCCCGAATCGACAATGACCGTTGCCGGCAAAGGCGAATGCCTCCAACCGGGACAGCGCCGCGCTCTTGTCGGGGAACTTCTTCCCGGGTCCGCAGTCCAGGTCCGCCCAGAGGCTCCCGAAGCGGAGGACGCTGCGGGCCAGGCGGTCTGTGCCGCCAGCCGGGTAGGTGGCCAGCGCAAAGTAGGCGTTTGTGCGGCGTCTTGCCGAATTTCAGCAGGTGTGCCGCCATCTTCTCCAGGTCGTTGAAGTTGTTGGCCCGGTACGGCGGCGCGGGGAAGATCTCTACGCGATAGACCTCGGCCTCGGTTCGAGGCGCAAGCACCGCATGAAGGAAGGTAGCGGTCTCCTCGACTTGCTCTCGTGACGGCGTCATGAGGCAGCCTCGCTGACGGAGCGCTCCACCACGAACCGCTCTTCGCCGAATCGCGCTCCCCAGCAGACCGATCAGCACCCGGACTGCCATCTCGCCAGCCGGTCCACTGGCCTCCAGCACGCAGCTCCGGTAGTCGCCTGCTACGTGGTAGCCGACTTCGAGCCGCGTCTGTGGCCGTCCGTACATGCATTCCGCACTGAAGATCGCCAGGGCGAGATCGTCTTCGACGTGCCCGTCCTCTGGAAACTTGAACACCACAAGTTCTTGCATTGAATGCTCCTCCTGGTGCCCTTTGCGAGCGGTGGTGCTCAACTGTCGGATCGCCCCAGTCCGCTCTTGCGAAAGACCTCCTGGATACGACGTCGGTCCTGGTACAGCGTGTCTCGGTGGACGCCAAGCTCCTGCGCTAACTCGGTCATCGCGTAGCCAGCTTGGCGTAGAGCGGGATTGCGCCTTTCCCTGACAGCTCCGAGAGGAGGCGCGCCTCGCGCTCGGCCGATCTGCCCTGTGTCAGCTCGGCTTTGGCGAGGTCCGACATCGCGTTGCGGACTACGCGCTTGAGGTAGGTGCGCTTCGACGCTCCTCGCTCGGGGTTGTAGTTGCTGCGCTGGTGCCACCAAGTCAGCTGCGCAACGTTCTCCAGGTCATCTACGTCAGACCACCTGAGCCGCCGCGCTCCTGCGAATGCCTCCGCCTCCCGCCGGATGAGGCGGAGTTCCCACTCCTCGAAGTCGTCCTGAGAGCCGGGCGCTTGATGCACCCGATCTGATTAGGTGCATACGCACCTCCGCTTACATGGCGGAGTTGTGCGGAGTTTTCGCCTTCCGCAAAGGCATTGGACGATCCGACACCTCGGCGCAGCCTCTCGCAGAGGGTTCCATGAACATCAGGACCCGACCCTCGACACCCTCCGAAGCTCACGACGCCGAAGCACTGCTCGACCTCATCGCCCGCGGTGTGGTGCGTTGGCTTGCCGCGCTTGACGCCCGCCAGGATGTACGCGTGTATGCGGACGCCAACGACCGGAAGGAGGGGCCAGCGTGGTAGCGAAGCGCTCTGCAGCCGCTCTCTCGGTCGTCCGGCCCCGACGAGACGCGGCACTGATCGTCCGCGTCTCTACCGACATGCAGGCGCGTAATCCGGAAGGCTCGCTGAAGAACCAGCTCCAGAAGCTCCGACAGCACATCGAATACAAGACCGAGATGGCGGGCGAGGAGTGGACCGAGGTCGCGGTCTATGAACTCAAGGGTGTTTCCGGTAAGAACTCGGCTCGCTCGAGGGAGTTCGAATTACTGTTCGCGGATATCCGCGCAGGCAGAGTCAACACTGTCATCTGCACATCGATCGAGCGCCTTTGCCGCTCGCTCCGGGACTTCCTGAACCTCTTCGAGTTGTTCGTGGAGAACGGCGTCGAGTTCATCGCGCTGAAGCAGCAGTACGACACCACGACTCCGCAGGGGAAGCTCTTCATCACCATCCTTATGGCGCTCGCTGAGTTCGAGCGGGAGCAGACGGCCGAGCGAACGCGTGATGCAGCACTCGCGCGTGCCGAACGCGGCCTCTGGAACGGGGGGCGCATTCTCGGGTACGACCTCGACCCCGAGCGGCAGGGC
>JALOAP010000448.1 GCA_023228745.1 Dehalococcoidia bacterium
CCGTTTCGAGTGAGCATCCCACTCTGAGGGAGCCGCCGGACCAGTGGGATAACGTTTGGCGCCCGGAGGTTGCAGAACCGTCAGCCCACGGTCACAGACGGGGCGGATGACGCAATCCTGGCGGAGAGTGACGGAAAAAGCCGGTAACTCGCCGGATACCCGCGCGATGGGCACCCTGCCCATCGCGCGAGTGCCCGGCTCAGGCGTCTTGCCCCCGGAACAGCAGCGCGGCCGCCGTCAGGGGAACCACCGTCCACGCGAGCACACCTCCGAGGAGGATGAAGGTACTGCCCGCGGTCCCAAAGCTCTCGTACAGGTACGCGCCGAGCGGACCCAACACCTGCAGTTCCGGGTCGAGGCTCAACACGGCCAGGATTCGCACCGACTCCACCGGGTTCCCCAGCGTCACCGCCAACAGCGACTCGCCTGATCCCGTCACAAGCAGCGCAAACCCCATCGCCGCCAGGTCGTAGAAGATGACGAACACGAACCAGGCCAGCACCGCAATCGCCAGCGCCCGCGCCCGCCCTTCGGAGATCACCGAGATCAGCATCCCGATGCTGAGCGTTCCCATCGCCAGGAAGCCCGATAGCGCCACGAACAAGAAGTAATGTCCGATGCCCGTCACCGGGCTCACAAGCCCGATGAGCAGACCCGCGATTCCGAACCCCAGCGCCACCGCCATCCAGACCGCTATCGCCAGGCCAAGGTACTTCCCGAAGAGGAGCTCGTTTGGCGAAAGCGGCTGCGCCCGGAGCGTGACCAACGTCCCGCGGTCCCGCTCCCCGGCGATGGCGCCGGCGCCCACCACGAGCGTCAGCAACGGCACCAGCAGCAGGCAGAGATTCACGAGGCTTGCCGTCGTCCGGTCGAAGCCCTGCACCCCGACGTCACCCCGCTCCTGGACCATGGCAAGCGCAAGCGCAACGATCGCGAACGTGGCCGAGAATGCGATGAGCCACCGGCTGCGGACCGCATCCCGGAGCTCCTTCCGCATGATGATCATCGTTGCGTTCATGCCACTTCTCCTGCGTCCGTCTGCAGCGCCAGCGCAGCCTGTTCCAAGCGCAGGTCCAGGATCTGGATGCCCGCCGCCGAGAGGGCAGCCACGACCTTCCCCCGTTCCTCCGGTGCGCAATCAACCGCGAGCCATTCCCCCTCCTGCACAACCCCATCTGCACCAAGCGCGGCCCGGATGACCGGATGGGCTTCGTGGCTGCGGCCGTTGAGCCGGAGCAGCAGCCGCGAACTGCTCACGGCGCTGTAGCCCGCCGCCGACCCGAGATACTGCGTGTAGCCGTCTTTCAGCGACAGCACGCGGTCGGCCATCAGCGGGATGTCCTCCAGCCAGTGCGTCGAAAGCAACACCGCCCGCCCGTTCGCGCTCTCCTTCCGGACCAGCGCCCGGAAATCCCGGCGGGCGGCCGGGTCCAGCCCCGAAGTCGGCTCATCGAGGACCAACAGCGTTGGGTCGCCGAGCCGCGCGACCGCCAGCCCCAGCCGCTGCCGCATACCGCCCGACAGCGCACCGACCGGCTTCTCGGCGTGCTCGATGAGGCCCACCGTCTCCACGGCCTCCCGGGCGGTCGCGGCATCGAGCCGGCGGAGCTGTGCGTAGAACACCGCTGTCTCTTGCACGGTCAGGTCCGGGTGGAACGCCGGGTCCTGCGGCAGGTAGCCGAGCAGCCGCCGGGCCGCCTTCCCGTTCCGCCCAACGTCGATCCCGCCAACTTCGATGTTGCCTTCGCAGCGGATTAGGCCGACCACGCTCTTGATCAGCGTCGTCTTACCGGCACCGTTCGAACCCACGACCGCCAGGACTTCCCCCGGAGCGAGGTCGAACGTCACCGGCTGTAATGCAACCGTGGTTTTGTAGCGCTTCGATGCGCCTCGCACACTCAACATTTACTTACTGCTCCCACCCCACTGGAAAGCTCCTTCGAGCAACGACGAACAGAACTCCCGGCAACGCAGCCAGGGCCCCACCCAGGCCCACCCACTTTAGCTGCATTCCCTCTCCGCTCTCCTCCCGAAGCGTCACGGTTGGACGCATAAGCGGGTGCGGATCGACGACCTTCGGGCTCGGCCGGTACACGGGGAACCAGCGCGCCGAGAGGTCGACCGCTGTCCGCGCGAACGTAAACGAATACGCTCGCAGCGCTTCCGAACGCTCCACAAGGTCGTCGAACGCCCCTTCGTAGCGGTAGTCGATATCGCCCACGCCGTCCCCGTTGGCATCGAAGCCCCGGTAGTCGTCCCAATAGTTGCCCCGCCCATCGAGCGACCAGCGGTTCTTCGTGGAAAGGTCGCCACCCCGGCTCTCCACCTGCTGCACGTTTCCGGCGAAGGTATTCCCCACGAACGTAATGTCCGTCGTGGTGAACATGTTCAGCGCCGTGTGGTTGTACCCGATGAGGTTGTCCCGCAGCGTTACGAACGTACCCGGCGTCCGCGGCGCACCTTCGATGGTGAGCCCAATCCGGTTGTGGTGGACCCGGTTGTTCACCATCTCGATGTTGTCAACGTCCTTAAACAGCAGCCCGTAGCCCGAGGCACTGGACTTGTTGTAGGCGAACTCGTTCTCGGAGAAGGTGACATCGCTCGAATACATGATCGCTGCACCAGCGACGCTGTCCCGAAAGACGTTCCTCGAAAACGAGTTATTGTTCGCGTACATGTAGTGGATGCCATAGCGCACGCGGGTGACGTAGTTATTCGTCATCTCGGTGTTTGTCGTGAAGCCGAGGAATAGACCATCCTTTGCCAGGTCGATCCTGTTTCCATCGACCAGGTTCCCGTCGCTATACCACAGGTAGATCGCGTGGCCTCGCCGCTCCGCCGGCAATGACGACTTACTGGAAATCTGGTTCCCGCGGACCAGGTGGCCGTTACTTTCCTGCAGCGTGATCCCGTAGAGCACTTCCTCGATGCGGTTCTCTTCGATGGTCGCCCGGTCGCCAATAACCCGGATGCCCGCCGGTTCGTCCGCCACCGCGGTTGCCGAGTTCCGGACGACGAATCCCCGGAGCGTGACATCCTCCGCCTCGATCCGGACGACATCCCCCTTGCCACCCCCATCTATGACAGGAAACCCCTCGCCGATGAGGGTGAGGGGCTTCGTGACCACCACAGTTTCGAAATATTCACCGGGAGGGATGACTATCGTGTCACCAGGCTCCGCTGCCTCGATCGCCGCTGCGATCGAAACGCCCGGCGACTC
>JALOAP010000449.1 GCA_023228745.1 Dehalococcoidia bacterium
CGGCTGCTGGTCTACCCGGACCACATGCAGGAAAACCTCGAGCGGTCGTACGGGCTGGTGTTCTCGGCGCGGCTGCTGCTGGCGCTGATCAACACGGGGCTGAGCAGGCAGGACGCATACGAGATCGTGCAGCGGAACGCGATGGCGGCGTGGCAGCGCCGCGAACAGTTCATTGACATCCTTCGGGAGGACCCGGACGTGACCTCGCGCCTGAGTGACGAAGAGCTCGCGAAGATCTTCGACTACGGGTACTACGTGCGGAATGTGGCCGCGACGTTCGAGCGGCTGGGGCTGTGAACGAGACGGCCCCGCCGCCGCTCCCTGAGTTTCGAGCCCAACCTCCAGAGCTACCGTCGCGCATCCCGGTGACGGGAACGGTGCGTCGCGCATGGGACGTGCTGCTCTCGAAACCGCGGCAGACCGTGCTGCCGATGGCGGTGATCCAGGTGCCGGTCGCGCTGGTGACGTCGGTGGCGACGGTCGTGCTCTACCTGACGACGTTCAAAGACGAACCGGTGCTCACGATCAACGAGATGGTGGACACGGACGCGCGGGGCCAACTCTTCGCGTTCCTCGTGATTTCGGCGGTCACGGGACTGTTCAGCCAGGTGGCGCGCGCGGCGACGACCGTGGGCGTGGCGAACGCGGCGGCGGGCAAGAGCATCGCGCTCTCAGCAGCGCTGGACCCGGCGTTCACGCGTATGGGGGCGTTGCTCGGACTGGCCATCCTTATCGCGTCGGGTGCGTTCGTCCTGGTGCTCACGCTGGTCGGGTTGGTGTTGCTGCCGTTCCTGGCGCTGAAAGTGGCACTTTCGACCGAGACACTCATCCTTGAGGACAACGGCCCGTGGGGAGCTATCCGGCGAAGCTGGGCGCTCACGGGCGGGCACCTGCTTTCGCTGCTTGGCGTGTTTGCCGTGACGCTGGCCATCCTGGTGGGGCCGCTCATCGTCGTTTCGCTCGTCGGGCTGATTGTCGGTGGGGGGCGCACGGAACAGTTGGTGCTTGCGGGAGTGGCGACGTTCGGTCAGACCGTACTGCTGGTGCCGCTGTTCTCGTTCCTGACGGCGGTGATCACGCTGTTCTATCTGCAGGCAAAGGAGAGGGAACGTGCCTGAGGTGTTGCTGGAGAGTGACCTCCCGAACCGGACGCACCGGGGCAAGGTGCGCGATACGTATGACCTCGGCGACCAGCTGCTGGTCGTGGCGACGGATCGCATTTCGGCACTGGACGTCGTCTTGCCGACGGGGATACCGCGGAAGGGCGAAGTGCTGGCGCGGCTCTCGGCCTGGTGGTTCGAACGGATTGCCGGTGTGGTGCCGAACCATTTCGTCGCCCTGATGACCGAGGAGACGGCGCACGTCCTGCCGTTCGAACTCGCCCCGAAGTATTACGGGCGATCGATGCTTGTGCGGAAGGCGAAGCGGCTGGACGCGGAATGCATCGCGCGCGGCTATCTCACCGGGAGCGCGTGGAAGGAGTACCAGGCGTCGGGGACGGTCGGCGGGCAGTCGCTGCCCGAGGGCCTGCTGGAGTCGCAGAAGCTGCCGGAGACGCTCTTTACGCCGACCACCAAGGCGGAGGTCGGACACGACGAGAGCATGACCTACGAGGAACTCTGTGAACTCGTGGGGCACGAGGAGGCGAATGCGATGCGGATCCGCACTATCGCCACCTACGGCTATGCGCACGAGGTGGCCCTGGAGCGGGGCGTCATCATTGCGGACACGAAATTCGAGTTTGGCATCTGGAACGAGGAAGTGATCCTCATCGATGAGGCGTTGACGCCGGATAGCTCGCGCTTCTGGCCGCTGGAGGGGTACCGCCCCGGCGGGCCACAGCCGAGCTTCGACAAGCAGCCGGTGCGCGACTGGCTGGCGGCGAACTGGCGTGAAGGTGACCCACCGCCGCCGCTGCCCGATGATGTAGTGGCGGCCACCACGGAGCGATACCTCACGGCCTACCGGATGTTGACCGGCACGGAGTTGGAGTAGATGAGCAACGAGAAGACGTACGTGGCGAGGGTGTTTGTGTCGCTGAAGCCGATGGTGAATGACCCGGAGGGGAACACCATCGCCGGGGCGCTGACCTCGCTCGGTTTCGAAGGGGTGGAGGGCGTGCGTTCGGGCCGCTACTTCCAGGTGACGACGCGCGCGGCGGACGAGCAGGCGGCGAGTGAGCAGGTGGAGCAGATGTGTGCACGGTTGCTCGCGAACCCGGTCATCGAGACATATTCGTACGAAGTGACGGCTGCTGGCAGCTAGCGACGGTCAGGCGGCAGAGGGAGCGCTGGCGGGCCCGGGGTCGACCGCGAAGTAGACTTCGCAGGCCCGGCGGGTGGCCGCGGGCTCAAGGACCGGGGGACGCTTCACGAACCGGGCTTCCTCGATGATGAGCTGGAGGATGTCGCGCGGGTGACAGCTGCGCGACTTGCCTTCGCTGGCGCGATGCACCATTTCCACGGCAACTTCGATGCCCCCGGGCGCGACTTCGACGCCCATCGCGTCCGCGAAACGACGGAAGATCTCCATCATCTGAGCGGTGGTGGGTTCGGGGATGCGCAGCTTGTAGGGGATGCGGCGGAGGTGTGCCTCTTCGAGCATGTTGCGCGGCTCGAGGTTGGTGCTGAAGCAGATGGTCGAGCGAAAAGGGAAGGTGATCCGCTCCCCGGTGACGAGCGACATGGTGTCCTCGCCGCGTTCGAGTGAGGCGATCCAGCGGTTTAGGAGCGCGTGCGGGGAGACTTGCTGGCGGCCGAAGTCGTCGATCGCGAGTAAGCCTCCGTGCGCCTTCAGGTGGGGAGGAGCCTGGTGGTAGCCGACGGCGGCGTCATAGGCGAGGTCGAGGTCTTCGTGGCGCAGTTCACCGCCGACGAAGACGAACGGGCGGCGGATGCGCAGCCACCGGCGGTCGACCTGATAGGCGGTATCGGCAGTGTCCTCGCCTTCAACGAGCACATGCACGAGGTCGTCGTAGAGCTTGATGATGTGGCCGCTGACGTAGACAGCGACGGGGAGGACGGTAACGCCCTGGATCGCCTCGCTCGTGAGCTCGAGGATGGTGGTTTTGCCGTTGCCGGGTGCGCCCCAGAGCATGGCCGGGCGGCCGGAGGTGAGGGCGAGACAGACCTTCGCGACGACGTCGCGGGCAAGGACGAGCTGTTGCAGCGCCCGGGCGAGGCGAACGGGATCGGGTGCACCGACCTCGTTGTCG
>JALOAP010000450.1 GCA_023228745.1 Dehalococcoidia bacterium
ACGAGTCCCCCGGAAGTCCATCCCTCGTTCGGGTTGAGCCTCGTTATCACGGGAAGGTCCGATGAAGCACCCACGACAGTGAGTGTCGCGATCGACGACGTGCCGAGCTTGCCATACACGGGCGCACTCAGCGTCAGCGTGCCGACCCGGGGCTTCCAGGCGGAGGGAACCTTCTTCATCGAGAGCACAATCTGCCGGGTCGTCTGGCTACCGGTGAACTCAAGCGGAGACGCGCCCTCGAGCACCTGGTAGTCACTGGACGGAACGTCGCTCAGTTCCCACGACACCCGCGAGGTGTCCCCGGGGCGTTCACGCCGCACGGTAATGGTGACCTTCGAACCCTCTTCCACCGTGTACTCCGCCTGGTCGAAGGAGATGACGGGCGGGTTCTCCACGATCGTGAGCGTCTTGGTGCTCCGCGCCGGGTCGATCGTCCCGCCCGTGAACGATGATCTGAGCGTGATCGTCATCGACTTCGTACCGGCCGGGTACACCTCCCGGCTGGCACGAATGCCCGAGCCGCCGCTCGGCCAGTCAACTGTGACCTCGTTCGACGTACCGGAGAACGGCACTGAGCCCATGGTGCTGCCGAGCTCCTCGGATGCTGCGCCATAGAACCGAATCGTGTACGAAACGGAGCTGCTGCCATACGCACACGACGAGGTACAGGTCCGTTTCACGGTCACGAAGGTGGGAGGACCGTACTCGATCACGCTCTCTGTTTCTGTCGAAGCGAACCCGTACACCCATGGGTTTATCACCTGCGCGGTAGCGGGCTTCGAAGGCGAAAGAATCAGCATGAGCACCGCGGCAAGCGCCATCAGCACGGCCACACGGCTCGCAGATGGTTGCCCGAATCGGTGGGTCATCCGCATGTATAACATCCTCCTGTCAGATGCTTCCCCACGAAGAGACCCCCACGGTCCACTCCCTCACCGGATAAGGATCGGTCATCTGCTCAGATTCACGGTGCCGGGAAATCCCTTATTTCCGTGTGAAGCTGCCCCTGGGCAGGGATATGAACAGGCGTCGCGCTTGTGTTTGTAATCACAAAGGGGCAGTTGGTAGACTTGGTGAGCCGCGGATCCCGGGTTTCACCGGGAGTTGTGCCGGCGGAGGGGGCGATGGCGTACGGCAAGGGCATCGCGAAGGGCATGGGACTCACGCTCAAGAGCATGTTCCGCCCACCCGCGACCATCCAATACCCCGAGGAAGTGCGTCCGATCCCGGTCTACGCACGCACGAACCTGCTCTGGTTCGAAGAACGCTGCACCGGCTGCAGCACCTGTGCACAGGCCTGCCCCGATGGCTGCATCCTGGTGGCGACGAGCCAGGACGCAGAGGGCCGGCGCAACATCGACCGGTACGAGATCGATTTCCGCATCTGCATGTATTGCGGGCTCTGCACGGAAGCATGCCCGTATGAGGCGATCCAGCCCGGCGGCCCGATCGACGATGCCGTCTACCAGTTCGATGAGATGTACCGTGACAAGCACGCGCTCACGCGCGTCTCACGGACATTCCTTGAGCGCAACAACAACCAGTATCCGAACGGCATGAAGGCGCCGGCTCCCGACGCCGACTTCCACCGGCTGTAGGACATTATGGCAACCATTACTGTGAACGGCCGCGACATCGAGGCGCCGGTTGGTGCTCCCCTTGTCGAGGTCCTGAAGACGAACGGCTTCTACATCTCCAACCTCTGCTACATCGATGGTCTGAAACCGTACGCCGGCTGCCGTTCCTGCCTGGTGGACATCGAGGGCCCGCCGGGCCTGCAGCTGAGCTGCACGGCCGTTGTGCAGGACGGCATGAAGGTGACCACGGATTCGGAAGAGGTGAAGGAGGCCCGCAAGTCGGTCGTCTCGATCATCCTTGCGAATCACCCGGATCGCTGCCTCACCTGTCACCGGCGCGAGCACTGTCACCCCGGCGACATCTGCCTGCGCGACGACATCGTCACGCACCGCTGCCTTACCTGTTCGAAGAACTACCGTTGCGAACTGCAGGCCACCTGCGAGATGGTCGGCTCGGCGGGATACGAGCCCTGGGTGGGCGAGGAGCGCTCCTGGTACCAGTCCGTGCAGCCGCCGCCAGACCGGGCGAACCCGTTCATGGAGTTCGACCCGCAAATGTGCATCATCTGCACCCGCTGCCAGCGCGCCTGTGAGGAGAAGCGCCACACCGGCGCCATCACGCTTGGCGGGAAGGGCTGGGATGTCCGCATCCACTTCGGCGCTGGCGGGGCGATCCACGAAAGCAACTGCGACTTCAGCGGCGCCTGCATCGACGTCTGCCCCACCGCGGCCCTGATGGAACACCCGAACAAGTGGGTCGCGAAGCCGGAGACGTGGACGAGCACGACGTGTGATTCCTGCGCTATCGGCTGCAGCATCAAGCTCGGTACGAAGGATGGGCGTGGCGTCATCGTGCGGCCCGGGACCGGGAACGACGTGAGCCTCGACCAGATTTGTGTGCGCGGCCGGTACCACTACGACTCCCTGAAGCCGCGGGAACGCCTTTCGAAGCACTTCGTGCGGCGCGGAGCCATCCAGGTGCCCGTCACGGCGAACGAGGCCATCGCTGAGGCGGCGAAGGTGCTGAAGGAGGCCGCCTCGCGCGGCAAGGTCGGCGTCATCGTCGGCGGTGCAAGCACCAACGAAGAGGCGTGGCTCGCGAATCGCATCGCGCGTGAAGCATTCAGGACCACTGCGGACGCCGCCTACGGACCAGTCCTCCGAGCGACGAAAGCTGCGCTCGAAGCACGTCTCGGCACATGGCGCATGGCGGGGGACATGACCCGGCTGCGCACGAGCAAGACGATCGTGGTCGTACATGACGACCTGGAGGAAACCCACAACGTCGCCAGCGTGCGCATCAAGGATGCCGTGGTGAACGAGGGTGGGAAGTTGGTCGTCATCGGGGCCCTGCGGAGCGAACTCGTCGACTTCGCCACGTCGTGGCTCCGGCCACAGGCTGGTGAAGAGGGCCAGGCCGCGGCGGCACTTGCCGAGGCCATCGGTGGTGCGCCGAGCGAGATCGAGGAGATCAACGACGCGGCGGCGCTCCTGCGGGATGCTTCACGCGAGGAGATGCTCGTCGTCTGCGCACCAAACTCCGTGAGCCCGGAGATCGCCGGGTCGATGGCCGGCGGCGCGGCGAACCTCGCGGTCGCGCTCTTCGGCGACGCGGCCTCCGAGAACCTCATC
>JALOAP010000451.1 GCA_023228745.1 Dehalococcoidia bacterium
AATACTGTATTGTAACAAAACAGGAGCGAAGAAACATGACCCAAGCTACCAACCTCATCAAGAAGTTCCGTGCCCTGGAAGCACGGGTAGACGCGTTCGTCAAGCCGACCCTGCGGAAGCAGGCCGAGACCGCCGCCGAGATGCAGGCGATCCTCGATGAGCTGGAGAATGACCACGGCCTGTACTACGACCCAACCTACAGGAGATTTACCTCGGAAGTGGCCTAAGTGACAACACGCCTCGCCGACACCCTCGCCAGAATTGTATTCGCCCTCTCCCTTGCAGCGGCGGCAACCGGGGTATACCTCACCCCGGCTTAAGCTCCTCCGAATAACCACCTATTTATAGTAGTGCGCCCCATACTGTATTGTAACAAGACGGGAGCGAAGAAATGTCCCAACCCCTTACCACGGAAGAAGCCCAGAAGCAGGTTGACCACCTCAAGGCCGTAGTCAAGAAGTGCCGACGCCAGGCACGGAAGTACCGCGAGCAGGCCCTCAACACCCCGATGGAGCAGTGGGACACACTCATCAAGTTTGCCGAGAAGCGCGACGCAGCCGAGGAGCTGCTCCTCAATCTCAGGTACGAACTCATCAAGGCAAAAATCGACCTCCACAACCTCCAGATTGCCGAGCTGGAGCGTGAGAACGAAGCCTTCAAAGCACGGCTCCGGGAAAAATACTCAACCGAGTAACTTTTCTTCAGCAAAAGAGCAGTTAAAGGCCACTTTGCGTATAAAGAGCGTAGAGGCCAGTTTAAGGGGTGAGGTGGCCCCCACATAGTTTACTATGGGAAACTGTATTTGACTGCATTAAAACCCCTGCTACGAGCCCGGGTTTTGGCCTTTGAGCGACTTTTTCCGTCGCGACTCTCGGTGACACTGAGCAGAACAGTATTTTTGGGGGTTGATCCCGGCCCGAAGACGATATTCGTAGATTCGCTTGTTGTAGGGGAACGACTTCCCACAGTGCTCACAGGTTAGTCTGACAAACGTGGCCTGTGAGCCTCTCCCACGGCTTAATGTTGACATTGGCATAGTTCCTTCTTTCTGACTGGCAAGTGCAGCCTGGCTTTGATGAAGCGTCTCCGTAGTGTTGTCTCACTCAGCCCGAGGTGTTGGGCTATCCGCTTGAAAGTCCAACCCCTCTTGCGGAGCACAACAGCCTGCTCAAGATCTACGTGGAGCTTCTTCTGGTTATTTGCTTTCCTGACGGGGATCCCGTGCTCACTCATCACTCGGTCAAGGTGCTTACGGTTGAGACCTAGAATTCGCCCCACCCCCGCCTTGCTGTGAACCTTAGTCACATAGAGGTCGCGGAGAACCTTGGGATCAACCTTCGGCGGACTGCCACTGGGTATGGCCCGAAGGGCTGCGATAACCTCCTCGGGATCACGGCCGTCATGGGTGACTAGTCGAACCTGGACCATTTCATCCTACTCCCCCGACGCCTTTAATTCGACAGAGAACTCGTCGGTCGTTGATGTACGGGCACTCTTCGACACCGAGGCCGTCTCCCGGCCAGATGCAGCCTCTAGTGCACCTGAACCAGGGGCAGATCTTTTTCTCCGTGCTTCGTTCAACCATTGTTCCACTATCTCCAACAACTCGCTTCGGTAGCACCGCTCAATTGTGAGCTTTGTCCACTGACCGTCGTTCTTCACCTCGGGTAGAATCCGTGCCGTGAGAGCGTCACTAGAGAGGCGCACAATTGCACCGCTCCGAAGCTTGAGGACAATGTCGTCCAGCCAGACCAAGCCGTCGGGGCTAGTTCCAATAGCTGCGTCAAGAACCACAGCTTGGTGGAGGTCTTCTCTTATGAGCATGGTCAAGTTTGCGATCACGGTTGTGACCAACGCGTTTGGGGTGTCTACACCGGAACGGCCGGGCAGCCCCCGTTCCTGCTCCTCAAACTTCTTAGCATCGTCGATGAATCCGTCCATTTCATTCCTCTGTACAATAAACTATTAGGGGCCCCATCCCATATAAACTTCCTTTTTTAGCAGGTCGCCCCGCTGCAGCCCGCCGCAAGCACGGCAGCGCAGAGAAGGATGCAGAAAAGGATTATCTTTTTTCTCATATGCGGACTTTTGAAGGGAAAATATATAAGTGTTTTTATATTCTGCCCTCGATCGCTGCCAGCATCCGGAGCGCTGCCTGCCGCCCGGCTTCCTCATCCTGCTCCCGGGTCGTGCCCCAGACGATCAGGTCTGATTCTTGGTGACAGCCCTTGCAGATCAGGACCGGATCCTCTTCCTCTTCCGGCAGGACGTAAACGGCATACGTCTCCAGGGGTGAGTCCAGCCCGGTCCCGCATCGCTCACAGTGATACATATCAGCTCTTCATGATCCACGCGAGGGCGTAGTATGGCGGTCGGTTCTCATGGGCGTTCCCGCTGCCCGCATTCTCGGTATTGGCAGACCATGCGCCTGTTCCAAGGTTGGTCATTCCCCACACTCCAGGACCATACTCATACTCGTTAATCCTGTCATACGGCATGTTATGATTATGCACCGGCATCTCGTCAACCGTCAGGGTATGCGTGGCAGACCCGCCCCTCGCCCCGACCGCATAACTCGATCCTGCCCCGACGATGAACCGATCCCGGAGATCCGGCGTCCCGGACGAACCGTTGCAGAGCAGCCAGCCCGTCGGAATATCTACAATCGCCCCGGACCAGGCGACGATGACTCCTGCAGGTATCCGGGCATCGACATACGCTTTCCGCGCCGCGTCGTTCGCATCCATCGGTGCTGCAAGGTCGGTCAGCCGCTGGTTGTTCATGCTCCGGGCCATCGTCGGTGTATCGATATACCCTTTTGTTGCCGCGTCGGTGGCGACGGTGGGCGTACCGAGGTTCGTCAGTTTATTACCACCCATTGATTGGTTGCCGGTGAAGGCGACCGATCCATCTGATTTTATCATAATCGCGTCGGCTTCGTCGAACTGCGTCTCGAGATTGTTGAGTTTCGCCGCCGTAATTATGTCGCCGGTTATCCAGGTTGTCTTTGTATATGCCATTATCTCCTCCTCATACGGATGTCCAGGTCAGCACCCAGGTGAACGTCACCTCGATCAGGGCCGTCTTCTCGATTGAATCCATCACAGACACTGCGTAAAATGTCCCTCCGGACGATGCGTTCACCAGCCCGGCCTCCCGGAGGGTATTGCCGTTCGCGGAGCCGGTGGGCAGGTAAT
>JALOAP010000452.1 GCA_023228745.1 Dehalococcoidia bacterium
TGACCTCCGGCCTGTCCCATACGTCGGCCATGGCTATTCGCTCTCATTCCAAACAAACTTCCAATGCGCCATCTGTTCAGTGGATGAGGCCGCCGCTGCCTGAACGCGCGGGATGCGGTTCTGCGTCGATTTCCACGAGTTTCCTGCATAGCGCGTTGTCGCCGTGCTGGACGGCGTGAAAAGGGAGGGCTCAATCTCACCAATGACGATTTCGGCAAGCGGCGTATCATCGAATCGCACCGTGACACTCTGAATCGTGCGCCGCCCGGCCATTGCGTTGTTGGCCGTCTGATAATCCTGAATGGACGCATAGCCAGACCACGGCAGCGGCAACTGGTCCTTGTCGGTGATAATCACGCCGTCAAGTGTGTGCGTTGTCTTTGGATCGGCGTAGCGCTGGAAATAGCCCTGCGCGAACAACGTCGCCGCGCCGCTCGATGCCAGACCAGGCACCTCCTGAAAGTCGATCACGCGCCGCCCATACTTTGCGATGCTTTCCGTATCCTCGAACGTCTCGTTGATGATTGTGCCGCCGCTGTCGGCGTTGCCGCGCACGACCAGCACGTTGACGAAATCCTCACCCTCGGATTCGGACCACCCCTGATACCGTACCACTTCGCCATTGAGATAGAGCGTGGGAAGCCCCGACGTGTTGTTCGCGTCGCCGACGTGCAGGCGCAATATCTGCGTCTCGGGCCGGAAGCGAAAGTACAGGTTTCGGTCGGCATCCACGCCCCACAGGATGGGATATGGCGCGGCGCTGTGGCTGCTCTGTTGATCGTAGACCATGCGCGCAAGTTCGCCCAAAACGTTCTCGCAATCCTGGCCTGGATCGTATCGCAGCAGCCCGACCTCGTCATAAATCATGTACGTGTAGTCGAAGCCGCTGCCGTCCGTGATGATACCAACGTTGGCGTCGTCGATGGTGTTGAACGCAATCCACTGCACGACGCCCGCCGTCGGATGATGCGGATAAAGCCGGTCTGGGTGCGGATTCGATCCGCCCGCCGATGCGCCGAACTGGTGGCCGTCGGCATCGTCGACAACCGGAAGGCCCGAAAGCCGCACGGCCAGCCCATCGAGCCGGTAAGTATGCAGGCCGCTTGTGGCGTCGCGCTCGCGCCCGACAACGCAGCCGGTGTACCAGGCGTCCGCGCCGGTCTCGGGAATCATCTTGATCACGTCGCCGTGGTCCAGGGCGTAGGCCCCCATCTCATCGGCAACCATCTTGAGCGTACCACGGCAGCATCCGCGCTCGGCCGCCAGCGTGAACGAGGCATGTGTGCATGACGATGAAATGTCTGCCGTTTTGAGCGTCGTTCCGTTTGACGCATAGTGCCGGATGATGCGCTCAAAGCCAGTATAAGCCGAATAAGCCATTAGGTAGACCTCACGAGAATGTAAACCTGAAGGTCGGTGTGGCCGCCGTCTACCGCCGACAAGTGGACATACAGCGGATCGCCGTAGCCGTTGGAGTCAAAATCGAACGTCAGCGAGCCGTGCGCGATGCCGCTCATTGTGGATTCGTCCACAGATAGGCTCAGTGTCGAGCCGCTTGCGCCGATAGACGCCACGCCCACACGTGCCGTCGTGTTGCCGCTGCTGCCCGGTAGGACACCAGAACATCCGGCCACGCCGATGGCAACGACTGTCCCCGTGCCGCTGGCTGGCCCGCGTGGCCGCACCACAAGGTCTTGTCCGCTGGCTGTGACAACCGGCGAGCCGTGAAATGTCACTGCATAAGTTTGGTAGTCGTCGCTTGGCACGGTAACGGTTCCTCCCGATTCGCCCTGAGTCGTCCAATTCTCCCATGCGCCCTCAGTCTCAAGGGCCGTTGTGCTGTAGACCGTCGGATCGCACGCCGTGATTTCCAGCGCGTAGTCTATCATTTGACCGACGCGGTTCTCTGTGGTTCGTATGGATTTCAGGACGCATTCCTTGTAATAGTGATCGTGCCAACGGTAAACCCAGAACGTGCGCCCGGTGGCAAAGGTCAAAATGGCTTCTTTGATATCGCGTGCATTCTCGGCGCTCAGGGCGCTGGCCGGGTCAAACTGGCTGTCGGTTTCCGACGCGCCCAGGATGCGGCCAACGATCTGGATATGCACCGTTCCGCGCGTGCTGCTCAAAATCGTGTGGCCGTCCACGCGCGGAACCTTTGCCGTCTCAACGTCAAACTGTGGCGTCTCGTTCCAGGTCAGGATCGGCAACGGGAGCCATAGGGTCGTGCCTCCGTCTACCAGCGCCGGGCGATAGTAGATCGTCATGTCTCAGCCCTTTCTCAGAATCCACTGCCACGCCGTGCCTGCAAGTGCAGTGATCGAGACCGTAACGGCGATCCACACCACGCGCATAAGCGAAGCGTTGGCCTGCTGCCGCGCCGCCGTGTTCGCGGCCACCTGTGAGACCAGGCTTTTCGTCGGCTCGCCGTTGCCGTAGAGAGTATAGCGCACCTGCGTTGTCATGTTGACCAGTTCGTTAACCTGCCGCGCCGTCTCTGCCTGCTGAGAGCGGCACCCGGGGCTTATCAGGTCGCCACAGATAGCCTGGTGGATTTCGTCCAGTTTCCGCGTGATGGCGTCAATCTCGGCTTGCTTGCTGCACGGCGTTGTCATTTGATCGGCTCCACTTTTGTCGACTCAAGCGCCTTGAGGCGGGCGTCGAGGGACGAAATGAGTGCGGCCTGCGCCGTGACCTCTGCCTGCAATGCAGACAGCTGCGCCGCTTGTTTGTCAATCTGCTTTACCGCCGCTGAGATGATGGCGTTCGGGTTGATGTACCACGTTCCGCCGATGTCGTGTACCGCCCACGTCGGGAGCTTACTCGCATCGGGGCCGATCAACCGCCCGGCCTTCGAGTCCTCTTTCAGCTGGTAGGCCGAAACCGCCGTGCTCACCGCCGACCAGTCCTTGGTCAGATCGGGCAGGGGCTCGAAGACCTTATGCCTCGGGTCCGAGAGCTGCAAGAGATTGGCGCAGTGGATCGCTCCGCTGAAGTAGGAATCACCGGTCACGTCGAACTCATAGCTGCCGCTGTCATCCTCCGTGCCGTTGCCGTTGTTGTAGAGCGCCAGCACCTCAGCGGGCGTCAGCACGCGGGACAGGAAGCGCACGTCATCCAAAGCGCCGGTGAAGAAGTTCGCCGCCGCACCGACGTTGCTCCGGCATCCGATAAAGAGATCAATCGCCGGGTCGA
>JALOAP010000453.1 GCA_023228745.1 Dehalococcoidia bacterium
CCAATCGGCTGCGTTCGTCGTCGTGCACCCATTTTCGTGTGGCTGCCCGGCCATTTTCGAATCTGGACTAGACGTAACGGGGGGTGTGTGGCTCCCCGACCTGGATTCGAACCAGGAACACCGCGGTTAACAGCCGCGTGCTCTACCGTTGAGCTATCGGGGAGTACATCCTCATCTTCGGCAGCCACGCTCGAATATGCAAGGTTCGCCACTCGTGAACGCCACCGATATTGACTCCTGAGCTCCCTCACATATCATATGCCGGCATCGCCCACTTCCGAATCACGTTCGGGCGACCAAAGGAGCGTTTCATGGCGGAACTCAAGGACACCGCGGAGCAATTTGCAAAGGACCTGATGAACCAGAACGTCGCCGGCCTCATGATGGCCTTCACTCCCGAGGGCATGGGCAAGGCCATGGCCCTGCAGGCTCAACAGCAGGCCGCAGGCCCCCAGCCGCCCGCAACCGGCGTCGAAGTCGAGGTCCTGGGCCAGGAAGGCGACGACCACGTCGTCGACATCATCATGAAGAACGCCGAGGGCCAGGGCGTTATCGCCACCCGCTGGCGCGACATCGCCGGCGCCTGGAAAGTCAACGACATGGTACTCAAGCAGTAAGTCTGCCGAGCACCCCTCCACATAGGCCGGGCCATGCGTGCCCGGCCTTTCTGTTATGCCCCTATCCCGCCCGTTACGATTGCAAGCGATGACCAGAACCACGACCGCCAGGCCGCTCCCGCCCCACCTGCGCGCCTTCCGCTTCCTCCTCGTCGGGTGGAACTTCCTCGTGATCTACCTCAGCTATAAGCGGGTCCAGCGCAATAAGCGGCTCGCGGGAGCCGAGCGCGAAGCAGCCTACTCCGAGGTTCATCGCAAGAGTGCCGAGCGGATTTACAAGCTCGCCGCGCGCATGGAAGGCCTCCTGATCAAGACCTGTCAGTTCATCTCCAGTCGTGCGGATGTGGCCCCGCCCGAGTATGTCTCCGTGCTGAGCCACCTGCAGGACCGCGTACCCCCGCGGCCGTTCGCACAGGTCGAGGCACAGGTCGAACGCGAACTTGGCGCCCGCCCCGACGAACTCTTCGACGTCTTCGCCCGCCGCCCCGTGGCATCCGCCTCGCTTGCCCAGGTGCACCGTGCCCGCACCAAAGATGGCCGCGATGTCGCCGTCAAGGTGCAATACCCAGGCATCGAACGCGTCGTCGAAACCGATCTGCGGAATCTCTCCATCCTCGTCCGCATCCTCGCCCGGCTCGAGCCGGACTTCGATTTCCGCGTGCTCATGGACGAAGTACGCAAGTACACCCCCCGGGAACTCGACTTCGTCCTCGAAGGGCACAACGCAGAACGCGTCGCACGCGACCTTGCCCACCGTCCCGACGTCCATATCCCCGCCGTCCTCTGGGAGCACACCGCGCGGCGCGTGCTCACCACCGAGTTCGTCGACGGCACCAAGATCTCGGATATCCCTCGCCTTTTGGAGCAGGGCGTCGACCCGAACCGCGTCGCCCTCATCATGACCGAGGCCTACTGCGAGCAGATTCTCGTCCACGGCTTCTTCCACGCGGACCCGCACCCGGGCAACCTGCTCGTCCTCCCCGGCCCCGTCGTCGTGTTCATCGACTTTGGGCTCTGCAAGGACCTCCCGGAGGACTTCCGCGTGAATTATGCCCGCCTCACCGTCGCCATCATGCAGCAGGACGATGAGGCGATGGTTCGAGCCTTCCGCCAGCTTGGCTTCGAAACGAAGTCACAGGACCCCGAGTCCCTCATCGCCCTCGGCCGTGCGTTCTTCGAATCGGGCGGGCCCGAGCAGCGCCCCTACGTCGACGCCGAGGTCATGCCCGAAGTGAACGAGCGTCTCGCTCAGATCCTCGATGCGAACCCCGTGCGCCGCATCCCGCCCGACATCCTGATGATCTTTCGCGTCATTGGGTTGATGAGCGGGCTCCAAAAGCGCCTCGATAGCCGCGTGAATATGTTCGACACCATCGTGCCCTACGCGGAACGCGAAGCCCGGTTCGTGGAACGCCTCACCGGCGAGGCCGCGGGCTGATCACCGGCACCCTACAGGACGCCGGTCACCAGGCTGACAACGTCGGACACCTCATCCCAGCCGATGTACACCAGTGCGCAGGCCTGCGCGACGACGATCACCCCAAGACCGCTGATGACCGCCCGCCGGAGCCACACCCGGCGCCGCACCGCCGACTCCCATTTCCGCCGCTTGGCCTCCCGCTCCCTCGCGAGGAAGACGGCGTCATACCCGCGCCGCAACTCCGGCTTCGAGAGCACAGCGTACGCCTCATTCACGCGCTCCAGGGCTACGCGGCACTCCTCGTCCACTTCGCTCAGTTGCGCCAGCTCATCCGATATCCGTGCGTATGCGTTTTCGACGCCGGTCAGGTCCGCGTCGTGCGGCAGGTTGAGCACAGAGTAGTAATCGACCAGTTTGGCTTCGGCCACGCTTGCCACTCCCTGCTCTCTAACAACGGCAGTCGCGGGTAGCAAGCCAGTGGATGGTCTGTTACGAGCGTGCGGAAAGGCCAGTCAGGTAGTAACGCACCTGTGCGAGCGGTGCCTCCCGCTCGATATCAGCGCCGCCGAACACGTGCGCGAGGATGAACATGTTGAGGATTCCCGTGATCGCCGTCGCACACTCGGTGACGCTCGCCTGTTTCAGCTCACCAGTTTCCATGCCCGTCCGGAGGATATCGTCCAGGGGCTGCCGCACCCGCTGCCCCAGCGTCTGCGCAAAGGTCGCCATCGGGACCCCACCCAGCCCAAAAACCTCCCGCAACACCAGCGCGATGATCTCCTCTTTCGCAAGGAAGTGCTCAAGGTAGCGATTGCAGAAGGCCATCGCCTGCTCGACGGCTGGCGCTTCGCCGGGCACGTAGCAGCGGATCGACTCCGCCATCTCCTCCAGGATCTCCCGGACGATGCTCCCGTAGAGTCCTTCCTTCGAGCCGAAGTAGTAGTAGATCATCGGCTTCGTGGTCTGTGCGTCTTCCGACACTTCGCGCAGCGATGTTGCGGCAAAGCCTTTTTGGGAGAAGTGGCCCAACGCGCTCGCAAAAATGCGTCCGCGGACGTCCACTTCGTGGTTAGGAGACGTGTCGGGAGAGATTGCCATCTGGACTCCGGGTGGCTGGGGGCCGAACTCAAACGCCTGTACGTCCGGCCAAAGCCAG
>JALOAP010000455.1 GCA_023228745.1 Dehalococcoidia bacterium
CGCTCAAAGTGCCGGGTTTGCCTCACCAGATGGCTACAGGACACCCTTTTTATGAGGGAAGAAATCTAAAACGGGCATAGCGCTATGGTTTCTACAGCATCACCTGTTAGAGCAACTCGCACTATGCCCTAAGCACTCTTCGCGTCATCGCGGGTCTGTCCAGGTTGACTTTGGACAGCATATCAAAACGTAACCTTACGGCAACCATTTATGCCAGAGTGCCTGTTTAATTCAAATGACAAAGAACAACAATCAAAACGCAGCTCGATTATATATATTATAATACACCGTAGTATAAAATCAAGTGCATTCTCTAAATTTTTGCGAACATTTTGTAATATTTACTTGGGAAGTTCCAGCTGTTCGTATTCCCAGGGAAAGATCAACCATGACTTGGATTTGATCACAATGCCCGCAAAAGTAGGCATCACTTGAGCACCCGCGCGAACAAACGCAGCGGCGGTGGCATAGTGATTGTGGTGCGCGTCCAAGATGGTCTCGCCAGTGTCGACGATGTCATCGACGATGATGGCGTGGCTGGGTACCTCATAGCTAAGTACGCCATCAACACACTCAACAGCGCCGCAGTGAATTACTTCCAGATCCGGACGCAAGTACGAGAGCTGAAGAGCGATAAATTCTCCACCGCGGGGCACACCCCAAATGGTAGCATTTTCGGGTATTTGACGGGACAACGAAGTGATGACACGTTTGAGAACGTCCCATGTGATATGCAGAAACGTGCACTGCTTATCTGGGTGGACATTCGGTATCCTTAATTTCATATTACATCCCTTCAATGGTCTGTATTACATTCAGGTAAAAAAATGCCCATCATTTTCAGATGGGCATCTCTCGAAAGGAACACGGCCCGTTAAGCCAGGTAATTCAGATTACTTCTTGGGCGCCGGAGGAGGAGTCGTCCCGTTGCCAGCAGGGGCTTCCTGCTTGGGGGCTGCCGGAGCGGCCTTGCCTTCTTTGTCCTTCAGCTCGGTGACGGGCACGTTGCCGTCCTTCAGCTGAACGCCGGCCAGCTTGGCATCGTAGGCCGCCGTGCGCTGGGCGCTCGTGAGAGCACGGCCACGCGCCTTGGCATCACCGGAGCTGTAACGGAAGAAGGTGGCGCCAGTCGCATCGGAACGCTGAGCGACTTCGACGATCGAAACACCTTCCAGGCGCTGCGAAGCATTGAGCTTGTGCTGAACCCAGAAGCCACGTGCGCTGCCGGCTCGAGGTGCGGCACCTGCGGAGGCCTGAATACCATCGATCAGCTTGGGGTTGGCCAGAACGGCTTCAGCGCCGCCCCAGACGATGTCGGTAACGCGCAGACCTTTGGTCTCGGCCAGCTTCTGCAGCTTGGCGTAGGTGTCCTGGCGCTTGCCGGTGAGCGAAATGTTGATGTGGTTGGTTGCCATGATCATGTCTCCTTAAAACTATTAAGTTGTCAACTTTCTGGGATATCCGTTAATCCCATTTTTTATATTATACACTACAGCAACTGATAAATCAACAAGAAAATAAAATTTTTTTGCAGAAATTTTCAAAGACGTTATTTGTACCCAACGTTAAACCCTTCGGACACGCCCTTGACAATCCACTTGGCAATGTAGCCCGTGAAGAAACCCACGCACAGTCCAAACGTATACAGTGCCGTGGCAAGTGTATCCATGAGCCACCCGGTAAGGTCAATAGCTACGTCTGTGGGCTCTTTCATGACTTTTTCTCCTCTTCTTTCTTTTGTGCTTGAAGTTTAAGCCAAACCTCCATCCTAAAGATAGGAATGTTCTTCGGCCCACGAAAGGCCAAACGCACTTCGTTCTCTTTAAGACGGGAGACCGTCACCGTCAAGTGGTCACCTATTACCACCGCCTCGCCTTCCTTGCGAGTGAGTACCAAACAACCATCATTAGGGTTTTTGTTCTTGGGTTTGTTCTTGTGCTCGTCCATTAGCTCCTCAAAAATCGACTTTTTCTGTTGAATCCGTTTCCGTGATTATCCGTATAATCAACGGAGAGTGTGCATCTATCTCAGCAAATGCCAAACGATCAGCACATGTAATCTCTATGCGTGAGTTAATAGGATCAGATTGGGCTGCTTTCACAGCTTCCCGGAGTACTAAGGGAAACTCTCCGCATAAGAAGCCTACAATGTCATCTTTGTACAGCTCAAACGTGGTAATCTCTTTACACGTCTTCTTCTGAATACATTCCTTGTTCATGGTCATGAATCTCCTAATTCATACGTTCTTCAATGGGTTCTGTACCGAGGTACACTCCTCTGTATACGCCCCATTTATGGATTATTTCATAAAAGTGACGGCACACCCAAGAAGTATCGGGCAGTCCTATCATATTAGGCATTCCATGGCATAACATCACCGGCTCAATTAACCCGTGATAAGGGCCGCCATGTAAAGTGATGAGCTTACAGCGTACTTTACTCATCGCAATCAACGTCTTCCATCATTTGATCCCAACAAGTAGAACACACACCTGAGATAAGTGTCTCGCGATCCTCCTTAGAGACACTGGGCATAGCATCCTGTATAAGCATACCATGTTTCCAGGCTTCGTACTCTTTAAGCGGTACCGTAATGTCTTGTTTCTTGTAACAAAACGGGCACTCACGTTTCAACGTAATGGTAGCATTGTTGCCCATAATCGAATCCTTCCATGTTAAAGTTCAAAAGGTTGTGCCTTGACAAGAAGCTTCCCGCTCTTATCGACAGCTCTAATTACTTCATCTTGGAACTCAAATCCATAGATATCACCATGCGCTTGGCGGTTGGTAAGTATCTTTACCACCGCTGCTTGGGTTTTAGCTACGGACAGAGTTGGCTCTGGTGTCGTCACATCGACAAGCACCCACAGCACGTTATGTGTATACTTCGCCATATTATAGTTACTTCCTTTCTTTAACAGTTACACAAAGCCACCGCAGCGGTGGATTAGTGTAAGTGTTAAGAGAAAGAAGGTGGCCGTCTTTGGGGAAACGACCACCCTCCGGGTGAGAAGACTTTAGGGTTGATTACTTGTGAATTTCTAACATGTGTGTCTCCCTTCATAAAGTGTTACGTGTTAAAGAAGTTTACATACCCGATCTTCTACATCCGTTATGATTGCATCCGTGGCTCCGTAACTTAGGAGCGTTTTACGCGTGTGCATATGCAACGCGTAGGTAATAGTGAATAC
>JALOAP010000454.1 GCA_023228745.1 Dehalococcoidia bacterium
CGAGGTACATCGCGGCATTCGCCCCACCGGGGATGAGGTCGTTGAACTGGGACGCCAGGTAGATGTCCCAGTCGTCGATGAGGACATTAAAGAACTTGTCGAGCCCGAAGAGGATCGGGGCCACGGCGAACCCGATGCGCAGGAGCCAGAAGGCTTGGAACGCAGGGTCTGTCTTGAGGCGGTCCGATACCGAAGCGCTTGCTCCGACACCGTGGGTCTGGTGGGCGAAGGTAGATGCCATAAGATTGCCTCCTTCTCTAAAAGTGACTAATCTGCACTTTAGAACCATAGGATCTCTAAAGTCAATGACACTTTCTCTTAGAAAACGAAATTTGCGGACGCCTGCTCCTCGCGCGGAAGATGACGGTGTGGCCCCTGATGACCTCGACGCCCGTCTTGCCAGCGTCTCTGCCCTGGGCGACCCCGTGCGCCGCTCGCTGTACCGCTACGTCATCGCTCAGCCCGATGCGGTGAGCCGCGACGATGCGGCGGCCGGCGTGGGTGTCCCGCGCCACGTGGCGAAGTTCCACCTGGATCGCCTCGAGGAGGATGGCCTGCTCGAAGCGGAGTTCCGGCGCCCGCCCGGGCGCACCGGCCCCGGCGCTGGCCGCCCGGCAAAGCTGTATCGCCGCTCCTCGCGCGAGCTCGCAGTAAGCCTCCCCGAGCGTCGCTACGACTTCGCGGGCCGCATCATGGCCACTGCCATCGCGACCGCCGAGCGTGACAGCATCCCCGTCGCAGATGCGCTGCGCGATGCAGCAGCCGCCTTCGGCAGGGAGTTGGCCGAGCAGGCTCGCGCCCGTGGGGCATTATCCTCGGGTCCCGATGCTGGCCTCGTAGCAGCCCAGGAGGTGCTCGCTGAGTACGGTTACGAACCCCGCTCCGACGTTGACGCGGGCGGCTTCATCCTCGCGAATTGTCCCTTCCACGCGCTCGCACAGGACTACACCGATCTGGTCTGTGGGATGAACCTGCACCTGATACAGGGCTTCCTCGAAGCGCTCGAGACGGCGGGATTGGAAGCACGCCTCGACCCCGCGCCGGCCCGCTGCTGCGTTACCGTCTGTCATCGCTAAGGCCACGCGTTCGTGGGTGCCAGCAGTGCGCCCGAGTGCCGTGGGAGCAGGATCCCGCCGCCGCTCACCTTCGGGTACTTCCCGAAGCCTCCGTACCGCACTTCGTTGGAACAGACGACCACAGCAAGCTCGCCATCGGGGCCTGCCACGGGGACGCGTTCCTCCTCACCGAAGTTTGCGACCAACCATCGTTCGCCGCTCGCTGTACGGAAACGCGCCGCCAGCGCCCGCCCGGATGTCCACGTTTCGATCCCGGGCCGCCCATGGCGCATCTCCCGCAGCACCGGGTCGCCGTGCCGGGCCCCCAGTAGCGCGCCGTAGTAGCGCGACACGAGTGCGCCAACCCCGAAGCTCTTCTCGTCGAGCCGAAGTATGCATGCACGGAACGTGCGCTCATCCTGGGGGGCCGGAATCTGCTCGCGGCTTCGCTCGTCTCGGAACGCTCGGAAGCCGGCGAACTCTGCGCGGCGTCCCCGAGTTACCTTCGCACCGAGGCCCGGCTCGTGGTTCGTGAAGTAGAGGAACGGCGTCGACGCTGCGAACTCCTGCCCCTGGAACAGCAGTGGTGTTTGGGGCAGCAGCAGGAGAAGCGTCGATGCTGCCAGGTAGTCGCCCAGCCCAACGAGGTGGTGAAGCCGCAGCCCGAACGCGTGGTTCCCCACCTGGTCGTGGTTCTGGATAGCGAAGACGAACTGTCGCCACGGCTGTTCCCGCGCGGCGGTGCCCCGTGGTTCCCCGGTGAAGGGGTCCGTCTCTCCTTCGTACAGGAACCCCTGTTCGACCGTCGCTGCCAGGTCGTCCACGCGTCCCGTGTAGCTTGCCAGGTAGCCCTCGTGCCCGGCCGTGAGGGCAGTCCGAACACAATGGTGGAAGTCGTCCGCCCAGACGGCATCGAACCCGTACCCGCCATCCGTGACCGGCCGCAGGTAACGTACATCGTTCTCGTTCGACTCCGCGATCAAGTACGGCTCGTGACCGGCCCGTGGGTTTGCACGGGCGGCGTTGCTGAGCTCGGCAAAGATGTGGACGGGTGAGTCATCGGTGATGGCGTGGGTGGCATCGAAGCGGAACCCGTCCACGTGATACTCGTGCGCCCAGTGCAGCAGATTCTCCCGGAAGAAGCCCCGCACCTCCGTACTCCCTTCGTCGTCGAAATTCAGCCCATCGCCCCACGGCGTCTGGTGGCGGCGTGTCAGGTAGCGGTCCGAATAGATCCCTGTGTAGTTCCCGTCCGGCCCGAAGTGGTTGTAAACGACATCGAGGATGACCGCGAGGCCCGCCTGGTGTGCCGCGTCCACCAACTGGCGAAACCCCTCCGGGCCGCCATAGACCGTGGCCGGCGCGAATAACGCTGCCCCGTCGTAGCCCCAGTTCCACCGCCCGGGGAATGTGGTGATTGGCATCACTTCGACCGCGGTCACCCCCAGCTCGCGGAGCCGCTCGAACTGGCCGCTCGCCGCACCGAAGGTGCCTTCCGGTGTGAACGTCCCGATATGTAGCTCGTACACGACGAGTTCCTCGAGACCGCGTGGCTGGAAATCTGCGTCGTTCCAGCCGAACTGCCCGGGGTCGACGACCTCCGACGGCCCGTGGACGCCCTCCGGCTGGCACCGCGAACACGGGTCCGGGAACTCCTGGCCGTCGACGCGATACCGGTACCGCGTTCCGGTGCCGGCGCCCTCCACGCGTGCGGTCCAATACGCCCCGTCCCGGTGCATGGGCACCGTCCGCGGAGCCGATTCGTACAACACCAGCTCTATGTCCTGTCGTGCGGGTGCCCAGGTGCGGAACGTGGTTCCGCCCGCTTCGACCACCGCGCCGAGGGTGGCACCCCAGCCGTGCCCACCGGTCACGCTGCCTGTGCTCCGAACTGCAACAGCACCGCGACTGGCAGCTCCTCGAATACCGCGTTGGCGGCAAGCCACTCCCCGTCACTTTCCAACTGGCGGCCGCTCAACAGCTCCTGCCACGCACCCCGGCCGCTGGCCAAGGCTGTGTGCGCCAGGCGGTCTGGCGCGATCCGTCCCCCTTCGCCGGCGATGGAGAGGACCAGCCGCGGTACAGCGACCACCAACTCCTTCCCGCCTCCCCGGCGCCGGAACGCAAACACATGGC
>JALOAP010000456.1 GCA_023228745.1 Dehalococcoidia bacterium
TCTCCGCTGCCTTTGCAATCGCCTTCAAACAGAATGAGCCCCTTACCACTGCCTTCCTCGCCGGCTCCCTCCTCGTGAGCGGCATCATGTACCCCACCTCCGTCTTGCCCGGCTGGCTCGAAACAATCGCCCCGCTCTTGCCACTCACCCATGCCGTCGAGCTCACCCGCCTGCTCTTCCTCGAAGGCGCCGACACAACCAGCGTTGGCCTCCACTTCGCTGCCCTCATGGCCTTCGCCCTCATGCTTCCCCTCGGTTTTCTCGTCCTGCAACGCTCCATCACCTGGGCGCGCCGCTGCGGTTCGCTGTCCCAGTACTAGGAGGCCACACCTTGACCAACCCACCGCCGCTACCGCACTTGCTGCGAATGGCGGTGGCCGGCGAACGGCCGTCCTGTTCGCCCGCCGTCCTCCGTGCGTTGTGTGGCCCTATCGATCTCGACGCCCTCGCCGTGCTCGCCGCCGAACACCGGGTCGCACCGTGGCTCGCCGCAGTGCTCGCTCGCGAGCCGCACCTCGCGTCCGCCCCGCGTTTCGCGCCCATCCGTCGTGCGGCGACGGCCCAGGCGCTCCGTTCACTCGGCCTCTTCGGGGAATTACGGCACATTCTTCGTGAGCTGAGCGACCGCAACGTACCCGTGGTCGTCCTCAAGGGGCCGGTTATCGCCCAGGAACACTATCCCGATCCTGCACTCCGGCCCTATGGCGACCTGGACATCCTCGTCCACGAATCCGACCTCGACACCGTCGCCGGGCTGCTCGTCGACCGGAATTACCGGGAGAAGAATGGCCATGCCCACTCAGAGCGTCTGCATCACTGTCATGGGCTGTTCCAGCGCATCTTCATTCAGCCCGATACCGGCCGGATCGTGGAGGTGCACTGCGACCACCTGCAGATCGGCCTCGAACCGGTGGGCATGGACGAGATCTGGGAACGCGCCTGCCCCACCCTTGTGGGCGGCGATGTGGTCCGCGCTCTCGCCCTCGAGGACCTGTTCGTACAGCTCTGCGTCCACCTGAACCGGCACGGCTTCGAGCGCCTCATCTGGTTCAAGGACCTCGATCTCCTCGTACGGGGTGGACGGCTGAACTGGGAGCGCGTTCGCGTTCTCGCGAACCAACAGGATTGCACCGATACTGTCGCCTACACCCTCTCCCTCCTGACCCGCATGCTCCGTACGCCGCTCCCTGCGCCTGCTCACGACCTCGTCCGCTCGCAGGGCTGGTGGTCGCGTAATGTACATCGCCTGCTCTGGCCGCCGAACGACGTCCTGGGCCTTGTCCCACAGCGGCAGTGGCGCCTGCGGCGTGTCGTGCAGTTCGCACCCGAGACGGGTCTGTTGCGGGGCGGCCTCCCGTCACTCCTGCTCCGCGTGCGCCGCAAAGACAAGGTCGCCATCCTCCTGCGCGCCTCCACCCGGGCGCTACGTTCCTGACTCCAGGGCGCACTTTCCGGACCCACGGATAACCTTTCGTCCACAAACTCGAATCTGCTGGATAGCCTGTCTAGTCAGTGACCAGCCATCTCCCGTCTAGACAGAACTACTAGACGTAAAATCATCGAAACTGGCGATAGGGTTTTCAGGGTATTTACCGATAGCATCTCGCCTCATGAGAAACCACGAGCAGGTTGCGCTTCCGTCACTGGCACTCGCACTCCACGAGTTGCGAGGTCCGCTCGGTTTCGTTGCTTCGGCCGCTCGCCTCATGGCCGGGGACGCGGAAAGTCAGCTTCTCCGCGACCAGTGCACAAGGATCGAACGGGCCGCGACGCGGATGATGGTTACTGCAAGAACCGTCCTCTCCGCCGCTGCGGAAGCCCCCGCCGACACCAGTGAGTGCGACCTCGCGACCTCCCTCTCCGCGGTCGTCGAAGATATGCGCTGGATGGGCTTCAGCGTGGAGCTTTCGCTCCCGCCCGGGCCTCTTCCCGTTTGTTCAGCCGCTGAGGAGTTCGAGAGTCTTATTGCCTCCTTCCTCCTCAACGCCGGGGACCATGGCGACCTGGCGCATCCCGTGAAGGTCACGGTCCACCGCGGTGAGAATGCGCTCCACGTGACGATCCGGAACCGCTGCTGTGCGGTGCCCCGGCACCGTGGCCACGGTCTCGGGTCCCTCGTCGTCGCGCGGCTCGCCGCCCGGATTGGCGCTACCGTCTCGGCCTTCGAACGCGACGGTTGGTTCACGGCAACCGTCGCTCTTCCCTCCGCTGCGGAACACGTCTCCTCCGAGTCCACTTTCTTCTGACACTCCGCTACCAACGGTGCTCCCGGAGAGCCCCGACGTATGTCCGCGCAGGAGGTGACAGGCTGAAATACCCATATGACGTAACTCATGTTTGGGCGCAACGCCCGGGTGCCGCACAACACGGCCACTGGGCTCCCGCTTCGTCCGGTCGCCGGTTGCGAACAAGTAATACAAGTTCGTTTCAAGCCCAGGATTTGCCGGAAACCATATTGACTCCGGAAATTGACAAAACGTACCTTGGCAATCCATTCCTCTGGCGGGGTAATCACAGAATGTCTTCGAGCGATGGCCGCGGTGGGCTTCAAAAACCTGGTCCGCGATGGGTCAACCTGTCCTCCGAAACCGGTCCACATCAGCACAAAGTGAAGCTCCACGTCCGCAGCGGGGAGAGCATCGCAACCTCGTTGATAACTTCCTATCTGCGTTCGCATTTCACAGAAGCTGAAGTTACGGAAACGCACGACGACAAAGAGGTCTCAGCCGGTGTCCGCGTGGAACTCGCCGGGACGGACCGCTGGTTGTTCGTCGCCGCCGGCTTCGAAGAGTCCGCGGCACTCGCCCAGGCAGTCACGGAAGGTGCCTCGGCGGCGATCTCCCTCGGTGCGCGGCCGGCTGAGTTTCAGCTCGCTGTCAACGCACTCCTCGCGGGCGACGCCCTCTATCTCTCGCCCTCAGCCGCCCGCTGGATGGCCGAAGCGGCACTCCGGCGCCAGGCCGGTGGAGACATCCCGCGATCCGTCGAGATGCCGTCCCTCACAGCCCGCGAACACGAAGTCCTCGTGCTCGTCTCCGAAGGCCTCAGCAACGAAGAGATCGCCCGTGCACTCACCATCTCTGCCAACACTGTGCGGACGCACCTGCACTCCCTCGCCTTGAAGCTCGAGACCACCAGCCGCTCCAGCCTCATCGCCAAGGCGCGCACCATGCTCCCGCAGCTCGCCCAC
>JALOAP010000457.1 GCA_023228745.1 Dehalococcoidia bacterium
GACTCCGAGACAACGTCGATCGGCCCCAAGGCCGCTTCTTCAGCAGCCTGCTAGCGCTGGAAGCGGAGGACCACGGCACCAAAGGCAACCTGCTCGCCCCCGCGGAGGAGTGCCGCGCGCCCATCGAGCGGGCGGCCGTTGACGAGGGTGCCGTTGGTACTGCCAAGGTCAGCGAGGCGCCACCCCTGGCGGGTCTGTTGGAGCAGCGCGTGGCGGCCCGAGACGGACGAATCGCCGAGGACGATGCCGTTGGAGGTGTCGCGGCCGAGGGTCATTTCGCCGGCGAGGGCGAGTTCGGCGCCGACGGGCAGACCCGTGTTCGCGGGTGAGACCACCACAAGCCGGGGGCCCGCGGCCCGTGCCCGGCCGGGCGATACCGCGACCGCCTGTGGCCGGCGAAGCCCGGAGCGCATGGAAAGCGCGGCAGCGAGCAGGAACAGGAAGATGATGGCGAGCAAGGCGAGGCGGAGCACCATCAGTTCGATCGAATCACTCACCGTTCGCGCTCCAGCCAGAGTTCGATGTCGCCGAGCCGGACGGGCTGGCCCAGCAGGAGGGGTGTACGCGTAACGCGCCGCCCATCGACGTAGACCCCGTTGCGGCTGCCGAGATCGCGGATCTCGAGGCCGCCGGGTACGGTGGCAATCTCCGCGTGATTACGCGAAAGCGCAAGGTTCGGGTAGAGGAAGTCGTTGCCGGGGCCGCGCCCAATCCGGAACGGCGTGTGCGTGAACGGCACGGTAGTCCCATCGCCGAGGCGGAGCAGCAGGCCCTGGTAGCGGTGGATGACCTGCGTTTCGCCCACGGGTGGGGCGTAGTCGCGGTGGAGCGTGTCGGCGAACGTTGCTGTCACAGCGGGAATGCCCTGGGGGGCAGCAGGATCCTGCTCGAAGTCGATCAGGCGGTCGCCGATACGGGACCACCCTTCCCGCCGTTCGAGACGGTCGAGCAGGACGTCGAGCTCATAGCGCAGGTCGGCCATTGCCTCACGGTAGCGGGCGTAATCCGACGGGTTGAGGACGATGCGGACATGGTTGGGAGCGTTCCCGTCGCGGGCGGCGGCCTGCACGGCCGCCTGGGTGCGCTGCAGGATCTCGACGGGGTGGAGGCCGCCGCCGCTGAGAAGCCGGACCGTCTGTTCGAGCAGGCGTTCGAGGCGGGGGGTATCGCTCATCTTGCCAGTGCCGCCCGGATGACTTCGCCCGCGATGGGGGAGGCGACGACGCCGCCCTGGCCGCCATCTTCGACAACGACGGCGACGGCGATCACGGGGTCGTCCGCGGGTGCGAAGGCGATGAACCACGCGTGGGACAGACCGGGTGTCCCGGACTCCGCGGTGCCAGTCTTGCCGCCGACCTTTACACCGTCGATGGCAACGCCATTCGCCTGGCCGTTGTCGATGACGGAGACCATGAAGTCGCGCATGATCGCGGCTACACCGGCATCGAGGACACGACGGCCGGAGGGCTGCTCGATGTTCGCCGCCTTGCGCGTCCCGTCGTAGGCGGCGAGCCCAATGTGGGGGCGCATGAGGACGCCGTCGTTCGCGATGGCAGCGGCCACAACGGCCATCTGTAGGGGCGTCGCGAGGAGTTCGCCCTGCCCGAAGGCCGTGCTGGCAAGGAGGGGTTTCGAGAGATCGTCGCCGTCGTTGAAGAGCTGCGTGGGCGCGGTCTCGAGGGTGAAATCGAGAGGGGCGCCGAAGCCGAGCTTCCGGCTGGTCTCGATGAGGGCGGGCCAGCCGAGGTCGACGCCGACCTGGCCGAAGATGGCGTTTACCGAGTAAGTGAAGGCGTCGCGGAAGGGGTAGGTGCCGATGCCTTGCGGGACGTTGCTGCACGAGATGGGGAACCCCTCGACCACGATCTCGCCGGGGCAGGTCACGGTGGTATCTGGTTCGATCACGCCGTGTTCGAGTGCAGAGGCAGCAGTGAGCGTCTTGAAGGTGGAACCTGGTGGGTAGTTACCCTGGGTGGCGCGATTGAGCAGCGGCGACAACGGGTCCGCGAGGAGGGCCTCGCCGTTGTCTTCGAGCGCGCCGGGGTCGTAGGTGGGTACGGAGAGCATCGCGAGCACTTCGCCGGACTTCGGATCGAGGGCGATGACGGCACCAGTGCGGCCGCCAAGCGCTTGCGTCGCCGCCGACTGGATGGCGGGGTCGAGGGTGAGGCGTACGTCGAGGCCGCGCTCCGGGTCGCGGAGGAGTTCTGTGTTGAACGCTTGCTTCCAGGAGGCGGCTTTTTCGCCGCTCAGGTAGCCGTTGAACGCGAGCTCGGCACCCTGTGAGCCGTAACGCGGGTCGATGTACCCGAGCGCGTGGGCGACGGAGGCATCGGTGTAGCGGCGGGTGCCGTCGGGGAGCGATTCAGCGAGGACGTTGCCTTCGCGATCAAGGATGCGGCCGCGGTTGGGGTCGCGGTACTCAGCAAGGATACGAGGGTTGCCGGGCTTGCCGGCGAGGTCGGTACGGAAGATCTGCCAGTAGGAGAGGGCGCCGAAGAAGACGAAGGCGCCGAGGAGTGCGACCATCCCGGTCGCGGAGACGCGGCGTTCGAACTGGCCGGGGTTGAGCACGGGTTCGATTGTACGTGAGGGGTGGGTTGTGGTCGGGTCAGGAGACTCAGCTGGCCTGAACGAACTCCATGCGGTGCGGGATCCGTCGCGCGCGTGGAAGCATCAAGGATCTCAAAGCCCACCAGATCGCCGTGATCATTGAAGTCGATGATCGCGCCAAGTTTCTCCTCGCCGCTTTCGGCAACGGGGGTGTCCTTCAGGACAACGGTAAGTGTGTCTGTCTCGCGGTCGTACGTGATTCTCATTGCCTCGCCCAGTACCTCTCAATCCTACTTGACCTGTATGCCGTGACGACTACCGGGGGAGAGCGGTCAACATCCAGAAAGACTCAAAGTGCGCAATTCCTGGGCGGATTCCCAACCATTAGTAGCGACTGGCATACCATTCTCGAGCGAGACAGGTGGAGTTCTTGTCCGGGACTTGCAGCACGCGCCGGATCTCCGCTTCGAAGATCCGACGCCGCGCTGCTTCGCTCGCCGCATGAGCACTGAGAACCACGGAAGCGTAGTCCGTCGAGTGAGGGTTAGTCGCGGGGGAGGCCGAGTCCTCGGGTGGCGATGATGTTGCGCTGAATTTCGTTGGTACCGCTGTAGATGGTGGATGGGACCGAG
>JALOAP010000458.1 GCA_023228745.1 Dehalococcoidia bacterium
GGTCGGTGCGGGGGTGACCGGGTTCAAAGCTGGCGACCGCGTGGTCACGAGCTGCCTGGTGTGCTGCGGCGTCTGTTCCCGCTGCCAGGAGGGCAACCAGCAGGTGTGCCAGACCTTCGGGGCGCCGGCGAACCTGCTCTTCGGGGCCCAGGGCGAGTACTTCCTTGTGAATGGCGCACAGACATCGCTCGCAAAAGTGCCGGACGACCTGGAGGACGACCAGGTGCTGTTCGTGACCGACATCATGTCGACAGGCTTCGCAGCCATCGAACGCGGGAACCTGCGTGCGGGCGACACCGTGGCTATCTTCGCGCAGGGTCCCGTCGGCCTCTGTGCGACAGCGGGTGCCCGGGCGCTCGGCGCGGGCCTCATCATCGCGGTCGAAGGCATCCCCGAGCGGCAGGAGATGGCGCGGCGGATGGGCGCCGACATTGTGGTCGAACCGGGTGACGCGGTGCAGCGCATCATGACACTCACGAACAACGTTGGAGTCGACCTCGCCGTCGAGGCGCTCGGGAACCAGGCGACGTTCGAGAACTGCTGCGCGGTGACGCGCTTCGGCGGGACGGTGAGCTCGGTGGGCGTCTATGGCGCATTCGCGACGCTGACGCTGCCGACGAGCGGCACGTTCATCCACCGCAACCTGGTGACGACGCTCTGCCCGGTGGGGACGGACCGGATGCAGCAGCTTATGGCACTGGTGCGGACCAACAAGGTGGACCTGCGGCCGCTCATCACGCACCACATGAAGCTGAGCGAGACACCCGCGGGCTACGACCTGTTCCGCGACAAGACGGGCGGGGTCCTGAAGATCGCGCTCACGCTCTGAGTATCCGCCAAAGGGCTTAGGGCGAACGGTGGAGAGAATCGTAGGCCGGGATCGGTCTTCTGGCCTACGACTTTCCATGCTGACCAGCCGTAGACTGCGCCATCAGACCGCCCAAGGGGAACGGAAGTGGCGAAACGGCTGTTGCAGAACCAGGAGTGGGATTTCGCGAGCAGGTGCTGGGTGTGCGAACCGGGCAACGACCGCGGACTCGAAGTCCCGTTTTTCCTGGACGAAGATGCCCGCCGCGTGGTGGCGGAATTCACGCCCGAGCCTTGTCACTCGGGGGCGCCAGAATTCGCACACACCGGATTCAGCACGGCGCTGCTCGAGGAAGGGATGGCCTGGGCGGTGATTGCCGTGGCGCACAAATGGGGCGTGACACGGCGCTCACAGAGTGTCTTCTCACGCCCGGTGCGCATCGGCCAGCCCCACACGTTGCACGCCTGGATCGAGGGTGGCTATGGGAGCGACCTGACGGCCGCGGCGGAGATCCTCGATGGGCGCGGCAAGGTCTGCGTCGCGGTCCGCGCCGACTTCTACGTGATGACCGGCGAAGAGGCGGAGCGTGCGCTCGGTGTGCGAAGCGACGCGGTGAAGGAATACACCCGCGCCTGACACAGGCGGCAGACGGGGCCGGCAGGGCCACGTCCAAATTGCCCGCAATCCCGGGGTGTCGTACGCTCAGCAAGACAATTCGATAGGCCGGAGACCGCAGGTCCCTGTGTGAGCCGCCGAGAGGCGGTGGGGTAATGCCGCAAGGCGCCTGCCGAGGCAGCACGTGACGAGTCGCCGTGATTGGCGGATTTCGTATTTCGTCCCTGCCTCCGTGCAGGGATTTTCTGTTTCCGGCGGGTTCGAAGGCACGGCAGTCCGCCAAGGGTAGCCGGAGCCGAGATATCGGGAGGAGGCCGTATGCCTACGCCGCGGAAGGTCGAGATGCTGGCCGACATCAAGGACCGCTTCGAGCGGGCCTCGATTGCGATCAGCGCAGACTATCGTGGCCTTACCGTCAGCCAGATCACGGAGCTTCGCCGCGCCCTGCGCCCGGCGAACGTCGAAGTGAAAGTCGTCAAGAACACGCTCGCGACGATGGCCGCCGAACAGGCGGGCCGGCCGGAGCTGGCCGAAATCATCAAGGGGCCGACGGCGATCGCCATCGGTTTCGACGACCCGGTCGCACCGGCAAAGGCGCTCACCGAGTACGTCCGCGACAAGCGCCTGAACATCGAGATCCATGGGGGCTGGCTCGAGGGCAAGCTGCTCTCGCGCGCCGAGGTGGAGAGCCTCGCGACGATGCCCTCGAAGGAGCAGCTCATCGCCGACGTGGTCGGCAAGCTGCAGGGCCCGCTGTACAACCTGTCGGGGCTGCTGCAGGCGAGCATTCGCAACTTCGCAGGCCTCGTAGAGGCGCGGGCGGCTCAGCTCGAAGAGCAGGGCGCCTGAGCCACCGGATCAGCACGCACGTAGCACCAAGCACAAGGACTTAGTGACATGGCAAAGGTTGAAGAAGCACTCGAAATCATCAAGGGCATGACGCTCCTCGAGCTCCGCGACCTGAACAAGGCGATCGAGGAAGAGTTCGGCATCTCGGCGGCCGCGCCGATGATGATGGCGGCCGCGCCGGGCGCCGCGGCTGCTGACGGTGGCGCCGCAGCAGCAGCTGAGGACAAGACGGAGTTCAACGTCGTCCTCAAGAGCTTCGGCGACAACAAGATCAACGTCATCAAGGCCATCCGCGAAGTTGTCAGCGGGCTCGGCCTGAAGGAAGCGAAGGACCTCGTCGAGGCCGCGCCGACGAAGATCAAGGAAGGCGCGAGCAAGGAAGAGGCCGAGACGATCAAGGCGAAGCTGGCCGAGGCCGGCGCCGAGGTCGACATCGAGTAGCTCCCGTCCCCTGGACGAGCATGCGAAACCCGGGCAGGTTGCCCGGGTTTCGTCATCTCTGGCGTCAGCCACGGTGAGCGGCCTATGGCGTGGCACCCCCGGTGGTGGCCCGGGTGCGGTGCACCGAACTGGTCCGCACACCGGAGCCGGGAATCTGGCATGCTCTGCCGCAGCTTTCGCCGGAGGGGTGCAATGACGGATATGGCGACAGTCTTACAGGAAGCGATGAGGGGCTTCTTCGGGGAACTCCTTGGAATCCACGTGGCGGCGGCGGCGCCGGATCGAGTGGTCGCTGAGCTGTTCGTGCGCGACGAGCTGTGCACCATCCCGGGGGTGCTGCACGGGGGCGCGGTCATGGCCCTGGCGGACCAGATCGGTGCGCTGGCGACGGTGCTCAACCTCGACCGAGCAAAGGGCTACAGCACGACGACAATCGAATCGACCACAAACTTCATCTCCCCCGG